>NZ_JBLYZI010000189.1:0-4113 GCF_057680865.1 Endozoicomonas sp. Z74 | reverse complement strand
ACAAAATACCTGTCTCGTTACCTCGGGTGGAAAAGGTTTCTTAAAACTCAACTCTTCTCAGAGGAGGCTTTTTTAGATCAAGTTTCTATACATTGGGTAGAGCAACACTTAATTTGAACAGCGCCGGGTGTCCGCTTTCAAACCCGGTATCACTTTTAAGGTTAAATCCGAGCGCCTGGTAAAAGGCGATGGATTGTTGCTTATCCCTGACACGAATACCAATGTGGTTTATTCCTTCAATGTTGAGCATATTATTAACCTTTTTTATAGGTGGTACTGGGAGCCTGGCTGTACCGGCCCATTTACATCCTTATTCATTTTTTGGGCTGGCTGGTTTTTTTGCAACTTTCATATGTTTCAACAGGAACTGGTTGAGTTCTTTATAGATCTCCTGGGATTCCGGGGAGTTGGTGACCAGCAGGTAGCCAGCATGGGATAACCCCTCGTAAACATTCAGGTCGGTGGTGATGCCGGCGGCCTTCAATTTTCGATGGGTTCGAATTGTGTCGCTGAGCAGCATGTCACGGGTGCCAGTGACCAGATAGGTGGGAGGAAAGTCATGGAAGTCGCCATAAACCGGTGAGATCAGAGGATGCTTGAGATCGCGCCCGGCGGCGTATTTGAGAGCGGCGCCCTTCAGCCAGCCATCGTAGGTGACCAGTAACCGGTCAATCCCTTCATTGGTAAACAGGGTGTCTCCGGTTTTGGACAGGTCAGCCCATGGGGTGCCTCCATAGAGAGCTGCCGGTGTTTCCAGGCCCAGCTGGTTGAACTTCTGGATGGCCGCCATGGCCAGGTTGCCTCCCGCTGAAGTGCCGCCAATGGCCATGGAGTGGGCGGGCCTGGTGGTCAACAGGTGTTTATAGACTTTGACGACATCGTCCAGGGCGACCGGAAAGGGGTGCTCGGGAAGCACTGGGTAATCAATGGCCAGTACCGGCATGCCCAGTCTTTCGGCAATCAGTACCGACTCCATAATGCTGGAGTCACCGGCAAACATCACAAAACCGCCAGAGTGCAGGTCGATGAACAAATGGTTTTGGTGTTCCGGTGCAACTTTGCGGGGAATGACTTGTCGAACCGTTACTCCGGCCATGGTTTCCATTTTGACCTGGGTACCGTACTCCTTGATCAGAGCGTTGACTTTGGCCTCACCGTATTGGTTCATTTTATGGATAAAGGCATGCCAGTCGCTGAGGGTGCGGGGTGCGCTCTGAATTGAGGCTGATACGTCAGGTGCACTGGCTGCCGCGATGGACTCTTTCAGAGCATGGCTGGCAGCAGTTGGAGCGGGAAGGTCTCTTCCGGCAATATGCCACTTGGAGGGTTCAGTCGTGGCACCGGCCACCGACAGGAGGGAAATCAATATCAGGGTGCTTAGAAGTGCCAGGGATGTTTTCACCGTCGAATCCTTTGGAATTGGTTATTCTGAGGAGGCCAGGTTCAAGTATAAAGGATGGTTACAGGTTTGCTGGGAATGACGGGAATGGTTTTATTCATTGACCGGATAAAACCGGGTCGTCAGAATAAGCGGTCAACAGGACATTAATAAAAGAGAGGACAATATGGCATCCAGAAAGAAACAGCGGCCAGGGACAAAGCGTGACCCTGTTGCCCGGGTGTTGAGAACGCCCCTTTTTCGCCAGAGGGTGGTGAAGAGCAAAAAGAAGTACGATCGAAAACAAAAAGGCCAGGTTGACTGGCCTTATTTATTTCAGGAAGGATTTAACGGTGTCTGTGCATAGTGGTTCCGTTTGTTGTTCAGCTTCAAGCCCAGCCTCGAAACGACCGGTAGACCCGAACCAGAAATGACGGCCCTGCCATTAACAGAAAACCCACAATCATTTGAATGCCTGAAGCTGTGATTTGATGCATTTCCCGGCGATTGTCATAATGATCGGAGGTGCTGATGAACTGGGTAATGGCTGAATAGAGTTCGGGTAGTGCCTCCACCAGGAAAAAAAGACCAATCAGAAAACTGCCGGTGGCGATGATCTTATCGCTTTCTGTCTTTATGATATTACTACCCGTTGCCGGACATACAAGCTGTGCCAAGGGTCGGGTGAATAACCAGAGCAGCGTTCCAATTATCAGAGGTACCAGCATATTGGTCAGATACAGGTATTGATGATAGCGATGGCCCTCCTGGTCTATCAGCCAGAGGTAGGGCAGGGAAAAGAGGCCGATTACCCCGTTAATCAGGTAATAAACAGAGAGCAGCCGCACGGCCAGAAAAGAAAGTGAATTCATGGTGCTCCTGAAGGTTTGTCAGTGGGTATCAATTATATTTCGGGAAACCGGGTCATGCTCTGAGTATCCGGTTTCCTGAATAGGAGTACAAGGTTGAATTATAGGTGGATTGTTCAGGGTTTACTGAGTGGTTTTGAAAGGTCCCTGATTTGCTCTGCCTGCTGGTCCATGACTTGCTGCCGGGTTTCTAGAAGGTCTTTCAGAAAGTCATTCTGGGCACGGAGTTCATCCACATACCGGGCTATATCCGCCATCTGGCTTTCCACGGTCAGCCAGTCCTGGACCACAAAACCGTAAATCGCCCAGTCACAGGCACTGCCCTGGGTGAGACCCGGGTATCGTTTTTCCACTTCCTCACGGGTAAAGGCGTCTTCCTGGCCAATGGCATTGAACTCTTCGCAGGCCTGGTCAAAATAGCCCACTTCATCTTTATTCAACACGAGCACATTGGGCAGGCTCAGTACCGGTTTTACGGGCTCATCAGGGATAACCGGTGCCGGCAAGGTCGGCACTGTCACTACCTGAATCCTCTCCACCGGTCGCTCCGGAAATACGCTGCAAGCTGTCATTAAAGCGCTCGCGAGCAATATTCCCCCTTGCGAAAGGTGCTTCCAGTGCCCGGATGGCTTCGGTGGTTCTGAGGCGGTTGATCTGGGCGGTGACTCTGGCGGTTTCGGCGATGGCTTCATCTCTGCTGTCAAAGAGTTCATCCATTGTCTCCTGGTTGGCTTTAACGACGGTAAACAATTTCTCGACGGTGTTTTGCTGATCGCTGATGGCCTGTTTCAATGTTTCGGTATTGGCCAGAGCCTGGGTAAGCTCTCCTTCCAGCCGGGCGGATCGGGCTTGTTCCGCTTTCCAAAGGTAGGCAAGTGACAGCGAAGAGATCAGGCCGATTGCAAGAGCAATCAGGGTCGATTTGAATCCCACCATGGTGAATCTCCTCTGTTGAGTCAGGCCTTTTGATCAGGCCATTGTTGTTATCATGGCATTGAGTTTACAGGATTCTGTGGCAATCAGAAGCATCCCTTGGACAAAATGAGCGCAAAAATGCTAGTCCATTTGTGCTTGCGGCACTTTGTCGCAGAACGTAAGCTTCGGGCAAATAGCTGACCATTTTCATCTATTGGGTCAGCCGAAATAAGAAACAGAAAATACGGACTGCTGTTATTGATGATGGCGGATGTATTTTCAGGGTGAGGGAAGAAAAAAATGACTGAGCAAACGCCCTATCAGCTCCTCGGTGAGGAGGACGGTATCCGTGCATTGGCCACTGCTTTCTATGATGCCATGGATGAGTTGCCTGAAGCGGAACATATTCGGAAAATGCATGCCCGCTCTTTGACGGATGTAAAACAGAAACTGTTTGAGTACCTGTGTGGCTGGCTGGGAGGGCCTCACCATTACCTGGAAAAATACGGCACCGTTTGTCTTACGGATCCTCACAAGCCCTATGCCATTAATGAAAGTGCCAGGGATCAGTGGCTGCAATGCTGGGATAAGGCCCTGAATGATGTGGGAGCCAGTCCGGAGCTTCAGAACATGCTGAAAGAGCCCATATTTCGTCTGGCGGATTTTATGGTGAATAAAAGGGCGAATGGGCCAGGGTAGCCTCTGGAGTCAAACCTTTATGATGTGGTTACTCTTTTGCCATAAGGGTCTCAATGGCTTGAAACAGTTTCTGGAAGGTTCTCTGATTATGCTGTTTTTGCAAGGCGGCGCAGCACTCCATAAGTTGCATTAGTTCAGATCTGATCTGACAATTCCCTCTTCAAAAAAGGGAAGGGTTACCGATTTAGATAGAGGGTGAAATCACTGAAATCTAAATCGTAAAAAGGTAACCCTTATGATTCATACTAATCA
>NZ_JBLYZI010000188.1:0-4237 GCF_057680865.1 Endozoicomonas sp. Z74 | reverse complement strand
TGGGATAATGCGGCTATGGAATCGTTTTTTAGTCGACTCAAAGTTGAGTTGGTTTATGCGGAGCGGTTTCAAACACTTGATCAGGCCCGATCCAGTATCTTCGAGTACATCGAAATGTTCTATAACAGAACTCGACGTCACTCAGCACTGGGTTATCTTAGCCCTGCTAAGTTTGAAGAAGTAAATCAACAATAGGTGTCCACTTTTAGTGGGTAACACCAGCGCAACAATAAAAAATGGAGTTAATAGTGATTACGTTTAAGAAGTTATGGAACAATCACCCGACCATTACTGGAGAAGATGATCCTTGTACAACTAATGAAAGGAAGAATTTTTCTAATCAATGTGCAATACGTGTTGGGGTGTCATTAGTGAAATGTGGTGTTAAAACCACATCCATTCCGGGAGTTACACATTGTTGGCATGGACATCCAAAATCAGATGGACACGTGATCAGAGCTGAAGAACTTGCGCTTGGTCTAGAAAAGAGGCAGCTTTCAGGGTTGAAGCCGGTAATCAAGGTCTCACCAGATACATTTTCAGATACTTTAGCAAGAAAGAAAGGGATAATATTCTTTAAAGACTATTGGCAAAGAACAGTTTCAGGAAAACAAGAGTCTTTCAGAAATCGCTCAGGGGATCATATAGATATTTGGAATGGAAGTAGGATTACAGACATTACATCGTGGATGAGAATAAACCTTCGGTTTGGCTCGTTCGGGATACATAGTATCACAGATAGATTTTCAGATTTTGAAGATTCAAAAGAGGTTTGGTTCTGGGAGACTATTCAGTGAAATATGTGCTTAGTATTGTCTCTGGAGTTCTAACTGTTATTTTTTTATCGGTATTATTAACTCCTCACTTAACTGAAATATATATTAATATTTTTAATGTTCAATCAGGACCTGATGGTGAGTCAGAGCTAATAACGTTTATGATATTTTTTCAGTGGCCAATTTTCTTTGTAATCGGGTTTTTGGTTTTCTACAAAATCTATAGCAAGCGCCTAACAAAAAATTCCAGGGGACCTCGCTGACGCTCGGTCCCTGAATTTTGCGTTATGGCGCAGGGCAATGGAAGAGATGAGTGATAAAGTGGAAGTAGCCTTAAAATGGCTCAAAGGACTCCTGGAAGCTGAAGGTGTTGAGTATCAAATTGTTGGTGGGCTAGCTGCAACGATTCATGGTGGAAGTCGTGAAATCGCTGATATAGACCTTTATATCCGCAACTCTGACGCAAACAAAGTCTTGGCTCACGTATCGCAGTTCATATCTAAACCGTTAACTCACTACACTGAGTACGGCTGGGATCTAGAGTATTTCCAGTTGGTTTACCAAAGCCAGAAAATTGAAATTGGTTTATCTCAAAACACGAAGATCCAATCAGCTCTAGATGGTTCTTGGCATGAGCTTGAAATCCACTTTTCAGAGTCAGTGGTAAAACACTATCAAGGCATCGAATTGCCAGTTATTCCAGTGCATCGTCTCGTTGAGTACAAGCGAATACTGTGTAGGGAAGTCGACCTAATAGACATACAAGAACTAACTTTGAGTTCAGCGCCATAGACACAATGACTCCCGCTGAGCGATAAAAACTGGCTTCCAAATAAAACGCGGGCTAGTTTTTACCAGAGCCGCATCAGGCACGCCTGAAAAATGATCGGACGACTGCATGGACGCAGGAGGTAGAGTGAAGCAGGAGCCGGAACCGCGGCCAGCGATGAGTAAAGATAGCACCCTTTTCGTCGGTATGGATACTCACAAACAGTCCATTGCCGTCGCCTATATGGGTGGTGACCGTGAAGATGTCGTCCAGGATGTTGGTACCATCGGTACCCTGCACCGCGGCTTTTTTTAATAAAGAGCATGACCTGATGATACGTCGTCTTCAAAGCAAAGCTTCAAACCTCTTTTTTGCCTATGAGGCTGGGCCCTGTGGCTATTGGCTTTATCGGTACCTTTGCGCCAAAGGGTTTCAATGCATTGTTGCAGCACCCTCCCGGTTGCCAAAAGACAAGATTAAAACCGATCGACGGGATGCCCGAACTCTGGCCACCGCTCTGAAAAATGCCAATCTGACCCAGGTCTATGTGCCCAGTGAAGAAGATGAGTCCATGCGGGATCTTATCAGGGCCCGAACGGATATGGTCAATGACCTGAAATCCGCTAAACAACGGTTGAATAGTTTTCTGTTAAGGCACGATCAGGTTTATCACGGCAAACGATGGAGCCGCCAGCACTGGCACTGGTTATCAGAACGCATGTTTGCCACCACAGCGCAGAGTGTAGTGCTGAAGCAATACATGGATGCGGTTGAAGACCGACAAAACCACCTGCTTGACCGCGGGAGTCATATCAACAAGCGTGCTCAAGCACGCTCCAGGGCTTCGCCATTCCATTGGACCCCGCCCAGGTTGGCGTCGCTTAGCTTGCCGTTATGTTTCAGGAATAGTTCATGCGTAAATACATACCAATCATATTGCTGCTTGTGCCCACTTTGGCGTACGCCAACATGGTATGGCCTGCTCTTTACCTAGAAACACGGTTGTTTTCGTGGTGGGCTATATCGGTAGGGCTTCTAATTGAGTATCTATTTGTTCGAAAATTCCTTGGTGCGGCCGTAAAGCAAGCCGTACTAGCAACTGTGGCAGCAAATATTGCTTCAGCCGTGCTTGGAATTATTCTAATTCCTCTTTCCGGTGTAGCATGGGAGATCTTCCCTGGGTTACTGTTTTATCATCTTTTGAATATGGGCACATTTAACCCAATAACATGGGGCGCCACTTTCTTTTTAGCCTGCGCAGTTAATGTTGCCATTGAGGGTTTGGTCTATAAAAAGGCCTTTAAACTAGGCTTTCTCTATAAAAACAAATTGTTTTTTTGGTTCATGCTCGCCAATGCTGCAAGCGTTGGTGTGGCTATGGTAAGTTTAGTTATCAATCCGGTGCAGCTATGAAACACTCGAGCAGTAAGAGCAGTAAGAGCGGTTAGCAGCCTGACCTCAAAAGCAACGTATCCGTTAAAGGGTGTCAAGATCACTCCGTACTGCGTGCTCCGGCCCCCAAATGCAAGCGTTATAAATCACCTTGGCTCTGAGTTTATACTTGCACACTAAGATGTATTACATGTGAATACAGAGGTACAATCCAATGAGTGTAACTAGTATCAGGCTCGCAGATGATATCGATAAGCCCCTTGAATCCTTAGCTAACAAGCTCGACAGAAGTAAAAATTACCTTATAAATCAGGCGATAAAGGAGTTTTTGGCAAGACAGTCGCTTGAGGAATCGAGATGGTCCGATACGTTGGAGGCTCTAGAGTCTATTCAGTCAGGCAAGTCTCTTGATGAGGGGGATGTGAATGCCTGGCTAAACAGCTGGGGTACTTGTGAGCGTAAAGACCCACCTAAATGATCGAGGTTAAGTATTCTCCCGAATCAATTGAAGACCTTCAACGAGTAGTAGAATTTGTTGAAGTTAAAAATCCATACGCTGCACGAAGAATTGCAATCGACCTTCAAGAGGGTGTGTCCAGGCTCAAGCAGTTTCCCCAAATTGGTTTGCCAGTCATTAAAGCGCCTGATCTGGAAAAGTCCGAGATCTAT
Organism: Endozoicomonas sp. Z74; assembly: GCF_057680865.1. NCBI lineage: Bacteria > Pseudomonadati > Pseudomonadota > Gammaproteobacteria > Oceanospirillales > Endozoicomonadaceae > Endozoicomonas > Endozoicomonas sp. Z74. Next base: position 631 of record NZ_JBLYZI010000188.1, on the reverse strand, counting down.
GTTTCGGTGATTACGCAGTGCGTTACTTAATCAAAAAAAGTGCCGTTTTCATTTTTAGAATTTGGCACAATAAAGAAAGCGAGAGAAATTTATAGGCACAATGACTCCCGCTGAGTGATATAAACTGGCCTCGAATAAAACGCGGGTTCGTTTTACCAGAGCAGCATCAGGCTGTTACCACCCATTTGAAATGTCCCTTTTTCACCAGTGTGGGATGACCGGTTTTCATCAATAACCGTTAGGCCGCGACTTGATTCATTGGTCTTGATGTTATCGTCGTGAAGTTTTTGCCGTTTTCCCTCACCCCAGCCCTCTCCCAGAGGGAGAGGGGGTTAGGAGGTGCATGTTTTGCCAGTCCTCCCTTCTGGGAGTGGGTTTGGGTGAGGACAAATCCATCCGCCATTCCTACCGGGAAGGCAAGCAAAAATCACCCACTTCCTTTATTTCTTTTTCCCTTCTTCATATCCTTTCCTGCAACGCCTTCCGCTCCCTAAAGCTCAATACCCCCCTGTGTCAGGATAGATGTCGCCTCTTTTGACTCATGACTCTCTTCAATGGAGAGATGATTAAAAGAGGCAGTTATGGCTCGCTACTCCAAAGAAATGAAAGAGGCCGTCATCCAGAAGATGAT
>NZ_JBLYZI010000187.1:0-4342 GCF_057680865.1 Endozoicomonas sp. Z74 | reverse complement strand
GTCCGGGATCAGAGGCCTTGCCTGGTAACATGTCTTTGATCCGATCCCATTGATCATCTTTGAGTACTGTGCGAGCCATAGCAAACCAAATTCACATACTTTAGCTCACTATCAGCTGCCTTTCCGGCCTGGTTTCCAGCAATATGATTGAACGGTTAGATGATAACGCCGCCTAAGTGACCTTTTTTATTTTCCTGACACCATATCACTTATTTATTCAGGCTCATCCTGGTCAACCATCAATCGCCCAACATACGACACCAGAAGCAACACTGGCAAGCCAAGAATAGCGGAGCCAATAAAGAAGGCAGGGTAATCCAGTGCATCAACAAAAGTACCGGAGTACCCCGCCAGAAGTTTCGGCAGCAATGTCATCAGCGAACTGAAAATAGCGTATTGCATGGCGGTAAATGCCCGGTTGGTCAGACTGGACAGAAAAGCCACAAAAGCGGCGGAAGCCAGTCCACCACTGAGGTTATCTGCAGCAATCACCAGGCTTAAATACAGGCTGGAAGGCTCAAGGTTGGCAAGAAAAGCAAACAGGACATTGGATAGCGCGGCCAGCAGAGCGCCCAGCCACAATATTCTCATCACCCCATAACGGACCGCCAGCAAACCGCCAAGAAAGCCTCCGGCAATGGTCATGGCCAATCCGAACGATTTACTGATCGTGGCAATCTGATCCTTGGTATACCCCATGTCGTTATAAAACACGTTGGAGATGGTTCCCATGACAATGTCTGCGATACGATAGGTACCAACCAGTAACAGAATGTACAGAGCCAGCTTGCCATAGCGCTGGAAAAAATCCGTAAAGGGCGCAATGTAGGTTTCCCTGACCATGGCCCGGGGGGCCAGGTGAAGCCTGATCAACAGCCATGCCACGATACCGGCGACGAGCACACTGCCCAGAAGACGAGTGGTCCCTGAAATAAAACCGGCCACATGGGCAGAAAGACCTGCTTCACTCAGCGTACTTTTCAATCCGGCAACCAGGGGGGAAAGCTGTATAAAGCCAAAGACAAACGCACCTGCAGCCAGAGCAAACAACAACAGAAATCTCAGATAGTCACTGGTCCGGTATTCCGATGAACTGCCTGATAGAGAGTCAGGCTCAGAAACCATCAGGGTCGTCAATACACCAATCAACATGAAAACAGCCATGCAACGGTACGCCGAAGCCCATGCCTGATAATCGTAAGTACCGGCATCCGTCACCGTGAACCAGCTGGCAAGGGCCAGGGCTCCTGCTCCGGCCACCAGCATGCCGATCCGGTAACCGGCGATATAGGCCGATGACATCATGGCCTGAAGGTCCTTGTCACCGGCTTCAATACGATAGGCATCAATCACAATATCCTGGGTAGCAGAGGAAAAACCCAGCATCACCGCTCCTATGGCGACCCAGAAAAGTCCATCCACCGGATTATTGGCCGCCATAAACAGCAGAGCCCCAATCACCGCTGCCTGTGACACCAGTAGCCAGGAACGGCGACGCCCCAGCAGGCGGGTCAGCCAGGGAACAGGAATCCGGTCCACCAGGGGTGCCCAGACAAATTTAAAGGAATAGCCCAGAGCCGCCCAGCTGAAGAAAGTCACAGCACTTCGATCCACCCCCGCCTCACGCAGCCAGAGGGACAGGCTGCTGAAAATCAGCAGAATGGGCAGTCCCGCTGAAAACCCCAGAAAGAGAAGCGCGACCACCTTGCGATGAAAAAAACTTCTGCAGGCCTCCCCCCAGCTTTTATCGTGCTGTGCAGTTAAACCCATTGGGCATTCTCCATTATTGGTTAAGAGCGGGTTTTGGCTTTCAGGCTTCAGACCACTGACTCACAAAGGTTTCAGCTTAGGCTTTCCTGAGTATTTTGCTGAGTTTTTTATCCATGGGCCGTTCCCCCTGGAAGTATCCACAAATGCCCATAGCGAACGAAAACAGCTGTTCCCATCCTCTGATGAAAACAGCTGCTGGCCATGGCGAAACCTTTAATCCCGAAAGTTGTTGTATTGCAGTGGCATATCCAGATCAGCCTCACGGAGAAGCGAAATAGCCGATTGAAGGTCATCCCTTTTTTTGCCAGTCACCCTCACCTGTTCTCCCTGAATAGCGGCCTGGACTTTCAACTTGGCTTCCTTAATCAGCTTCACCACCTTTCTGGCCAGCTCCTTATCCAGTCCCTGACGAACCACGACATCCTGCTTGACCTGCTTACCAGAACCGTAGTGCTCCTTTACTTCCAGGCATTTGACATCAATGCCACGCTTAACCATTTTGGTCTTCAGCATTTCCACCATCTGCGCCAGCTGAAAGTCGGCATCGGCAGCTAGAACAATCTGATTGTCGCCGCTTTTTGCAAAACTGGCATCCACGCCTCTGAAATCATAGCGGGTGGTCAATTCACGATTGGCCTGGTCAATGGAGTTGGACAGCTCATGCATATCCACTTCTGAGACAATATCAAAAGAAGGCATTAGGGGTGATCTCCTTGAAAAATCTGATGACCACTATTTTAACCGGGACTGTCACTAGGAATGCAACTAAACCGCACCAAAGCAAGCCCCCTCAAACATGCATTTTCCAGGTTGGCGCGGTTTTGATGTGAGCCCCGGCTGAATGAAAGGCTGTCAGAAACTTCATCAGATCAATAGGGCAATACGCTCAAGACTTCCCTTTATGCTCCTCCAGCCGGAAACCGATTTTCACCGTCACCTGCCAGTGGGCAATTTCCCCATTCTCAATATGCCCCCGCTGCTCCACCACTTCAAACCAGCCCAGGTTTTTCAATGTCAGACTGGCCGTGGCAATGGCATTACGAATGGCGTCATCGCTGCTCAGTGTTGAACTGCCCACCACTTCGGTTAATTTATAGGTATGGCTCATGGCGCTTCTCTCCAGATGAATGGGGGTTGGAAAAGAGTCGTTCCTCAGAACAAACAGGATTAAGGAGTCCGCCCTGAAACTGATTTTCACCAGGGCACTGTCTGAGTATAGGCATCCAGTGATAGACTCGTGCCGTCGTCATGAGGCAGCCATTCTCCACCCATGGAAAAAAAACCATCTCCCACTCACTCTTTGCTGACACTTGAGCACCGAGGGGCAGAAACAGAGCCCCTCACTAACAAACCGGTATGGCATGTTCTGGGAGCAGGCAGTATTGGCTGCCTCTGGGCCGCGAGTCTGTACAAAATGGGCCGCCTGGTCCGGCTGATTCTCAGGGAACAACGCTATCAACAGGTCAGCTCTCAATGCACACATCCTTCCATCAAAATCAAGCTATCCACGGAATCCGGCCAGGAGCAGTACAGAGTAGCCATTGACTCGCCTTCCTCCCTGAAGGCTCTGGGAGGAGACCTGCCGATCTCTCACCTGGTCGTGGCAACCAAAGCTCAGGATGCACTGGCCGCCGTTACCAGCATTAAAAGACACCTTTCGAAACACTGTCGTATCCTGCTTCTTCAAAACGGCATGGGAAGCCAGCAGTCCATAGCCAGGACTTTACCAGGACATTCTGTCTGGGCCGGTTCCAGCACCGATGGGGCATACCTCAAAGCCCCTTTCGACGTGGTGCATGCCGGGCGTGGCAACACCTTCATCGGTCCACTGGAGTCATCACCTGAAGCCTTCGCTCCGGGAGAGCATCCCGGTTTTGAAGATCTGCTGGGAGCCTTTCACCTCAAGGTTCAGGTCATCACTCCCATTGAGCAGAAACTCTGGGAGAAACTGGCCGTCAATAGCTGCATCAATGGCCTGACCGCATTGTTCAACTGCAAAAACGGAGAACTGCTGGACCAGGGTCAAAAGCAGGGCTGGCTGGACCAGCTCATTGAAGAAACATCACAGGTGCTGGAAGTCTGTCAGCCCTCTCTGGATCAGAATCCGGAGAAACTGGCAGCAACGGTTTACCATGTTTGCCGTATTACCTCCGCCAATATTTCTTCCACCTGCCAGGATGTCCGGCTGGGCAGGGAAACCGAGCTTGGCTTTATCAACGAGTTCTTGATCAGCCAGGCCGACCAAGTTAGTCTGAAAGTCTCAAGTCATCGTCGGCTGATGGAAGCACTGGCCAGGGCAGGCAAAATCTGACTCGTGTCTTTGTCCTTAAGAAACCCTCTTAAGGCTGTCTGGAATTTTGACCGTCGGCGCTGTTCAAATTAAATGTTGCTAACATGGTCTATACTCCCTGAGCATGAGAATTGTCGTGTAAAGTGGAGTTCCAGCCATGAAACCTCAGCAATTCCAAGACATCCTGAAGTCCATACCCATGATGTCCCCAGAGCAGATCGGTGTCCTCCATAAAACTCTGCCGCCCTCACCCATTGCCGGTGATGCACAAGGTATTTCCGG
>NZ_JBLYZI010000186.1:0-4505 GCF_057680865.1 Endozoicomonas sp. Z74 | reverse complement strand
ACCTGAGCTTTGAATTCAGGTGCATGACGCTTCCTTTTTCTGACTGTCATTTTCCCCTCCTTGAAAGGGCATCATACAGTCGAAAAACTTAACTTAGCCAGTGGTCCAGTTTTTGGGGTCCACTATACTCCATATCAGCGGGATAAACACCAAAGATAGCCATCCAAATAGCATAAACGTACATCAGGAAAAAATACTGAAACCATGTATGAAAAGGTAAGAAGGGAGCATTCTGGCTATCTGTCAGGTGGGTAGGTGGTCGCCTACGCCGGCGAAAAGGCATCACTCAGGAAGCCGCAGAACGCTGACTAAGGCCTAACCTGTCATAACACCAGCTTTTTATAGTGTGTTGCGCTTCACGTCGTTCAGCAGCAACCTACGCAGAGACAATAATGCGTCTGGAGTACCGTAGGTTGGCGCTGAACGACGTGAAGCGCAACGAAACGCAACAGAATCATTCAATAGGAGAAAGCAGGGCCGGGCTGGTAACCAGGTTCCTGACCCCATGGGCATGGTCTTCCTTGAAAACATTTCCCTTACACCATTGCCCAACACTGTCTATATTCACCTTCGCAACCTTGGGCCGAACACTCCAGGTGACCAGAAAAGGCGACCCCGCTTCATTGTAACCAGGCCCCGTTGTTGATCCCCGGTAAACAATAGGGGTTCCGGTGTTACCTGGTAGATTCAATGGCTGATACATTCCATTTTTCATCCCGTGGCGACTCAGTTCAGCAAAGTCCAGTGCGCGCCTGTCATTCACCAGAACAAACACCTGAGCCTCCACTCGTAGCTGGGGATTATTAACTGAGTCACTCAGGCAGGCCCCTAAAGTGGGCCCCGGCTCCACTTGAGCAGAGGAAAACACATAATGAACCTCAATGGTGTCCCCCGGATTGAGACTGCCATGTTTACCAGAGCACACCTTTCCACTCACCGGTGCCAGCTCACTTCGGCTTAAGCTCCCGGAATAACGATAGCCCGTATTATTCCCATGGCCATCACCATTACCGGCATATTCCTTGAACTGTCCCCCCTTGTGTTCTGCATTTTTATGAAAATGGATATTGCACAGATTCATTTGTGTGTATCGAGGGGCTGTGCTGAACATCAACGGGTTTTCACCGACGACGGACTCAATATCCCGGGGAGACTGAGGGCCATACCCTTTCCCCTGGGTATTCTGCAGGAGATTGAACTGCTGCCTGGCAATCACCTCATCCGCCACCGGCCCCTTATGGCCCGCTGCAGCGTTCACATCAAGCGACAATACCACTGCAAACAGTGATGAGAAAACAACGACTTTTTTCATAGCAACTCCTAATCAATATCAGGGGGACACAGAATAAAAACGTCAGCAGGCAGCCCGATACCCTTAAATGAAGGACGAAAACAGTACCCGGAAAGTATAAAGGCCATTCATGAGCCATTGCCAAATGGCCAATGAATCTACAGCCCCCTGTCCACTGTGAACGCCACCTTCCGTAACCGAAGAGGGCTTGCTTCGAATCAGATACCCGGCATAACCCAGGTCACTGGTCAGGGAGTGCCCATCCAGGTGCAGAGTAAACATGCCAATTTCACTGATCAGGTCATTCACCGGGGTTGCCTCTCCCTGACGAACCACCAGAGCCGGACGCGAACGATGCCGCGGATGCAGACGACGCATCAACGTCCAGGCTGAGCATTCCTCTGGTTTCAGCTTTTTCAGGCCTGGTAAAATGTCCTGGTCAAAGAGACAATGCCCTCCACCCTCCCCCTGGTTCTTCAACACCCAGTCTCCGGGAGACTGTTGCTCAAACCACAGGGCTGAATTCTGATCCACAGGGCGCATTTCCCCCAGAAAAGGTTTTATCCGTGTGGCTTCATCAAGGGTTAAACCAAAATCCGTCAGCCGGGCTTCTGACATGGCAGATAACAGCATCTGAACCCGTTTACTGGTGGCCAGCTGCTGGCTGACCGTTGCATTCACTGCTACCCGGTGCCGCTCAATCATCACACGCATCCTGCTGAGTTCAGAACAGCACCGTTCTTCCTCCAGGTCATGGGCTACATAGTCACAGTGTTGATAACCGGCCCGGAGATAAATGGCATCCACGCCTCCCAGGCCTTCCAGTAATAAGCGGTTATTTTCACCGGAACGACTTTTACCGGAAGACAGTTGATCATAGAGTTGCCGGAACGTTCGACGAACGGTTTTCACACCCTCACGTTGAATCGCCTCTTCCAGCAGGTGCTGGTCGTAAACATTATCCTCATCCGGCTGGACCACCATAATAAACAACGGCAGACCTGCATCCCCGGACTGAGCCCTGACGGTTTTGGCCGCACCGGCAATCCCTTTCCCCAGATTTTCAATCCCCTCACTGGGGACCAGTTCCAGGGATTCCTTTTCTGACCAGAGCTGAAAAGTGGCAGGCCATTGAGACTGGAGGTAATGGTGAAGTTCATGGGCCCTTTGGCCAAAAGGCCCCATACCGGCCGCGATACCATTAAACTCAATCAGTTTGGGCCCCAATTCATGATCGTCCATAAAATCGGTACGCATCAGCAACATGGGAATGCGCTCCGCAACAGACGCGCCCTGGTGAATGGACTTATGGAGCTCCAGAAGACTGGCAAAGAAAGGATCACCACTGCACAGCGGCTCAATCGCTTCAGCCAGAAACCGGTGATCTTCAGAAACCCCATGGATCAACTTACCCATCAGCGGCACAATGGATTTCAGCAATTCAAAGCGCTCACGCTGAATCAGGGTAGGAGCAAAACTGAAGGCACAGTGCATAGCCGAGTCTTGAGTGGTTTTCAGCGCCATACCATGCATCAGGGACCACTCAATCGCGTCCTGAACGGCCAGAGTCATCGTTTTGTCCTGCCATTTGTTTTGCATACAGCCGGGTTCCTGAAAGTATAAAAACCAGAAGTGGATTATGAGACCATCAACCCCATATTCCCATTGCGGAGGTTATACTTTTTCGGCCTATTTACAGTGATGGAAGATGGGACTTATGACTCAGAGGTAGAACGACTTTGCGGGGACCACTGGAGTACTTGCTGGTAAACTCTAGTAGGCTCTCATGACGGCCCACAGACACCGGCTATGGGAAAACCTGATTTTCAACCAGGCTAACTGAACTGTTCGATTACTTCTGCCTCAGTCATTACTGGACTATCGTTTTCAAAACAGTAGCAGTCGGGTTTCAAATCAATAAAATACTGCATGGACATATCCAGCTTGGCACTCTTATCAAGCCCAAGCACACCCAGTTGAACATTGTAGTTGCCTGACTGGTTCAACTTAAAATACAAATGCGTCCCACAATTACGACAAAAGCCTCGTTTTGCCCAGGGAGAAGAGGCAAATTCTGAGACGTAGTCTTTTCCTTGAATTTCAACGTCGGTACCACAGGGAATCGCAAATTGAGGGCCACCGTTCCACTTCCTGCAGGTATCACAATGACAGACAATAAACTGACCCGGCAACTTACCGATTATTAAATGCACTTTTCCGCAGAGACAAACTGCCTTATGAGATTTTTCATTCATATCCTTATCTCTTCTTGAAAGACAACCTTGTGATAAAAATCAATACACAATATACACTGGCTCAAAACTTGTACTATTTCCAACACCCAGATTAGATATTGATGTTGAATTTTCAGGATTATTAACAACAAGATCCGAACCCAAAAAATCATACTTCCTTTTTACAATATCAACATCCCTTTCCAGGAAGTTATCAAACTCAACATTAACCCCTGTCACCGTAAAGCCAAGATTTGATTTCTTTACAAAATTAAAATTACCCGCATAGGTTGCACGACCAGGTGATATAGTGAATTTAATACTAAAGTTATCAGTGGGTTTTATATAAGCATATCCACTTGAAACACTCCATGAAGCAAATTCATAATATCCTTCAGGAAGCTCAACAGCAAAAACATCACCTCTTAAGCCCGGCTTTTCAATATCCCACTTGAGCATCCCTGGAGGTAAAACAGTAGTCGCTGAACCAATCGATATTTTTTGCCATTCAGCGCTGCCAACCTCTCTGAATTTCATTGTGTATTCTGAATATCGTCCTTGATAAGATAGAGAAACCAATAAGGCCCCCTTCCCTGTATTTTTACTGAGTGAATAGTTTTCAGGTATATTGGAAACAGCACTGCATCCAGAAATCAACATTAAAGCAAATACTATTACAACTGACGTCATTTTCATAAAAAACTACTTTTATTAAAAAACAATGATAATCTCTTCCTGAGCTGCCAGAATTTTTTATCTGGCAGGGTGAAGACTGGCGCTGTTCAAATTAAATGTTGCTAACATGGTCTATACTCCCTGAGCATGAGAATTGTCGTGTAAAGTGGAGTTCCAGCCATGAAACCTCAGCAATTCCAAGACATCCTGAAGTCCATACCCATGATGTCCCCAGAGCAGATCGGTGTCCTCCATAAAACTCTGCCGCCCTCACCCATTGCCGGTGATGCACAAGGTATTTCCGG
>NZ_JBLYZI010000185.1:0-4534 GCF_057680865.1 Endozoicomonas sp. Z74 | reverse complement strand
CCCCCTGTCCAGTGGTATCGGTTAGAACGGAATATCCGAATCGTATTGGTCACCGCCGTGATACGGTTGCTGCTGCTGAGGCGGTGGGTTATTCCGTGCCTGAGCGTATCCGTTCTGCTGTGGCGCTTGTTGTGCCGGATGATTAGCCGGTCGTTGCTGTGACTGCTGCCGTGCAGGCTGCTGATTACTCTGTTGCCCTTGCTGCTGATACTGCTGGCCACTGTCTTGTCGGCTGTCGAGCATTTGCATCTGACCGTTGTAGGCATCCAGAACGACCTCTGTGGAATAACGATCATTGCCTTGCTGATCCTGCCATTTGCGGACAGAGAATTTTCCCGCAACAAACACCCTTGAACCTTTGGATAGATACTGGCCAGCAACTTCCGCCAGCTTGCCGAAAATAACTACAGGTACCCAGGTGGTCTTTTCCTGCTTCTGGCCCTGCTGATCCTTCCAGCTTTCACCGACGGCGATACTGATATTTGCTACCGCACTGCCGGAAGGGGTGTATCGAAGATCGACATCTTTTCCCAGTCGCCCGATAAACTCGCATCGGTTCAGATCGTTTGCCATTAGACATGCCTCCATGTTTTTCTATTTACGATGCAGTAAATTGCTTGCTGTGAAACTCCAAATTTTTCAGCCAGCTCATACTGATTTAAACGTTTTTCCTGATAGCTTTTGCGAATGCTTAAAACTTTCTCTTTGTCTAACTTCGAGTTTCCATTTACCTCACCCTTTGCGGCAAACTCCCTTCCTTTTGCTCGCCCCTTCAAAACCATATCTGCTGCGTTACTCTTTGTTGTTCCTAGCATCAAGTGGTTAGGATTGCAGCAAGAAGGGTTATCACAGATATGGCAAACTATATATCCATTGGGAATGGGGCCATTTGCTAATTCAAATGCAACCCTATGAGCTAAGGTGTACTTTTTATTAATTCTTACATTGCCATAGCCTTTAGGTTTTTTTGCGCCAGACCATTCCCAGCAATCAGATGTTTTATTTGTTATTTTGACCTTTGACCAAAAGGCATTTATTTGGTCATTGCTTATAGTCATGCGTTTAGACTCTCCATCAGCTGCTTCAGAAAGTCCCTGAAGGTCAGCGTCATAATTGAAAAGTCCGCGTCCATTTCTTCGACCCGGGTTTCCGCTTCGATATCATCCAGCTGCTCCTGAATGACATCAGTGAATTTCAGCTTCTTAATCTGCAAAGTGTCGTGCAGAGTGAATGTCAGCGAGTCGTTCCACATCATGGCCAGGGCGCTGACTTGCTTGCCTTCTGCCAGGTGCTGCTCAATGGAGTCACTGGAGAGATCCACATGAGTGGCTTTGATCTGGCCGCCTTCGTCACCGGGCTCTCTCAGTTCGCAGGCATCACCTACCATAAGCCCATCGGGAACAGACTGGTTTTCCAGCCAGCGGGTCATAGACCACGAAGGCGGGTTTTTAATGATAGGGTTGACGATGGGCAAGCTTCCCAGGCACTCCCGCAGACAGCTGGTGATTTCTTCCGCCTGCCGGTAGCTGGATGAGTCAACCACCAACCAACCGACCACCGGATCAATATAGGCCCGGGTGAAAATGCTTTTGGTGAAGGCCTTGGGTAGCAGCTCCATTATTACGTCGTCCTTCAGGGCTTTCTTTTCTTTGCTGTAAATCTTGCGATCTTGTTCCCGCTCAATGGTTTCGACACGCTCTTCCAGAGCCTCACGGATAACGGAAGCGGGAAGCACCTTCTCTTCTTTCCGGGTCTGGACCAGCAGGCAGCCGTTGGCCTGATGAACCAGGGCTTCAGTCCTGTCACCCAGGGCAGGAGAAAAGCCATAGGAGCTCATATCCTGAGCGCCGCATTTGCGGAACAGTTTTTCTTTTAGCTTTTCTTCCAGGGCCTCACCGCTTGTTTCAAAGGCTTGGCTGAATTGATAAACCACCAGATTTTTAAACCACATGTTTTGTTTCCTTATAAGCGTTTGAGCATACTCCCTGACCCTGCCGGTCAGGGCTTCTTATAGGTGATCAATGACCGTCATACTCTTTCAAAGTCAGATCGCAATCATTCTCATCGAATGCGTCAATTCCGGTAATCGTTGTGCCCGCAGCGTACAATTTAAAAATGAATGCTTCGTGCTCTAAGAAACAAGTTGGGTTATATGCCTGCCCATGGTTAATTCGGATTGATCCGGAGCTTATATAAAGACACAGGTCTGGCTGATTGTCTCTTGATGTGAATGAAGACCTGTATTCTTTTTGCTTCCACATTTTCAGCGTGTAGCTGCCATTAAGGGGGTAATCATGTTTGTGGAGCTCTACTGAGGCCTCATGATCTAACTCATCAGCGTCCCATGGTTCATCGGTTTTCCATGATCTTGAAACAGTTTCAACCAGCTCATTAATACTGATCTCTTTAGGTGCTGGAGCAAGCACTTTGTTCATTTCCTCCATGAATTTTGCAGATGCTTCATGGGCGAACATGGCTCCAACTTTCTGCTTTACTGCAACCAGCATTTGCTGGTTATAAGTTTCAAATGGCAAGTCGTCGAGGCTTAGTTGCAAGCCTTGCTCCATCCCTTTTTCAATCTGTTTGGTAAGATTTCCAAAAGATGCAAACTGGCTTTCAATAGCACTCTGAATCGCCTTCTCGATGTTCATTTCAATGGTTTCCTGAATGATCTTTTCATCCACCATCTGTTGAACTTTATTGTTAATGATGTCTTGTAGCTCTTTCATAGTTGTCACTCTTTGTTATTTGTCTGATGGGCCTTTTCAACACATGCCCAGGTGCGGTACCGAGTGTCGGTATGTCAATTCGTTAGGCCTTGAGCAGTTGTTCGATAACGTCTTCCGCTTCTTCCAGCTTTTGGCAGATGTAATCCAGTTCTTCAGACTCGGCTCTGGAAGAATCCGAAGGCCAGAGTTCTAAAGGTGTGTAAATTGGACCTGGCTTTACTGCTGCTGCAGGGGGGGTAACTTCAATTTCAACATCGGAGCGCAGAGGATCTGCTTTTGACCGCTCTGCTTCAGCAGCTTGCTCCGCTTCCAGCTTTAGCCGCTCCTCTTCAGCAATCCGTTGGCGCTCAATGTCTGCCAGCCTTGCAGCTTCAGCTTGTGCCTTGCGTTCTTCTTCCTGGCGAATCTTTTCCCGCTCTGATTCCAGTCGGGCAGCTTCCGCTACTTTGTGTTCATTAATCCGATCTTTGATGATCAGGCGAAGATGTTCGCTTTCCATCAATACCAATTCGTGCTTGTCGGGCAGCAGGAATCCGTATCCATCAGCTTCAGACCTGAGAATATCCAGATTGGTAAGGATGGTTTTTTCATGCCCAGCTATTTCGATTTTTGCTACTGCCAGGGTATCGGCCACCACTTCACGGATGCTTTTAACGGTTCTTTTGCCTTTGATTGCCCCTGCGAAGTCCGCAGTAATCTGGGGGAGGTTTATTACCACATTAGCTGCCAGACGATTAATGTGTTGCCTTAAATCGTTCTGAGCCTCTGCGATAATTTCCTGCTTGATAGCCGTTTTGCGAGCCTTAACCAGCTTATCCAGTTCCAGGCGTTTTGAGCGCATGGTTTCTTTCAGCTGATCAACAGTGCGGAACAGTGTGTCAATATCAACGGTTTCTGCCATTGCTTCTTTTTTGGCGAACTCCAGCTCTTTTTCTGCCTTGGCAAAATGCTTTACTGTGGCTTCCGCGTTAGCAAAATCCTGATCGGTTTGCAGGTCGGTGTTAATGCTTTCAATCTGGGCCATGGCTGCATCGCGGAATACTGGCAGGTTGGAGGTTTTCACTTCACCCGCTATTTGAACGACCAGAGCGGGGAGTTCCAGCAGAGCAACGCCTTTTGATTCCGGCTTGTTTTCTATCGGCTTGAATTCGGCCAGATCTTTTTTGAATTGCACCCAGCCGTCCAACAGTGCCTGTTGCCGTTCCGGTTTGGCCTGATACCAGCAGATCGCCATTTTTTCCCGGGTGCCGTCGGAGCATACAAAAATGGCTTTATCTGCGCCGCAAACATAAAGCTGGTGCTCCAGTTGCCAGTAGTAATGAGGCTCTAAACCGCTACCCTGATCAATGTCAGAATCAACCTGCATAGCGAGCTTTTCATTCCAGAGCTTATGTTCAAAGACGATGGCATCATCAAGGGTGAGCCCGTCAAAGCTGGCCAGTAAGATTTCTTCACTGCCAACCACTGGATAGAGCTCTTCTCCGATCTTGCTTTCAATAATCGGGCGTGCGGCTGCTTCCGCCGCATGGCCTTTGTCAAATATGGCTTGCTGTCTGGGGGAAATTTCAGGACGAATCCCTGTCGCCTTTTCTGCCAGCAGTTCCTGTCTGGACTGGTACTTGCTGTCGCCCATCATGGCGGGCGCTTCGCTGGCGGTGAAATGGCTGGCTCTCAGATCGAGCCATTCCTGGGAACCCTGCTCTACGTTGTGCACTTTCATTGCTGTACTCCCTGAATCTGGGCTTTTTGTTGTTGGGTCAGTTTGCGGCCTTTGCTTTCCACAAAGGTGATTAAGGTGTCTGCTG
>NZ_JBLYZI010000184.1:0-4705 GCF_057680865.1 Endozoicomonas sp. Z74 | reverse complement strand
CATTTTTGCCAGAAAGCGCTCTTTGCGGGTGGTTCTGCGTTTATGGACAAACTCACTGTCTGCGAAACTAAGCTGGCTCATGGACAGAAACTCAAGCTGGAAGCGATGGGAGTATTATCTCATGGCTAGGGACTTAATCGCACCTTCCCTAAAAGTAGAGCAGGATAGTGGAGACTGCCATAACGAGAGTGATTGAAAAAGTTAATAAGGCGGCTTTGCAATGAATAAACCGGACGTCCTGAATCATTATTCTTTTCGGTAAAACCGTTTTCTTTCTGTATGGGGAATTGAGCGTGGAGCATCGTCTTAAAGGATTATGAGATTACTTTCAAAGCCTTTACAATGGTGCGCGCATTATATGAACAGCTTCTGTCGTTTTCCTGTTAAAGACTGGAAATAGCAAGCCAAAAGAAAAAAACAGCCTTTTTGACAGGGATAAGACAGGATGTGCGTGCGTCGTCTTTGGATCGTTCTGGCAACGGTTTTACAGGGTTTACTGTGTTCTCTACAGACATCCGCCAATGACCCTGCTACCGGTGAGTTCCAGCGTCAACAGGAGCGTGAGAAGGCGCTCAGGGAGCAACAGGTGCGGCAGCCGGATGTCCGGTTGCAGACGACGCAAACGCTGAAGGAACGCCTTCCGGAAAATGAATCTCCCTGTTTTGCCATTGACCGGGTTCAGCTGACCGGTGACGCTGCGGACGCCTTTCAATGGGCACTTGAAGCTGCCAATGGTGATAAGGATCCGGCTACGGGGCGTTGCCTCGGGACCGCGGGTATTAACCTGGTCATGAAGCGGATACAGAATGCCATTGTTGAGCGGGGGTTCATTACCACACGGGTGTTGGCGGCGCCACAGGATCTGACCCGCGGGGTTTTAGTTCTGACCCTGGTGCCAGGTCGCATATCGGCCATACGGAGTCATGACCAATCTGATCCAGATGCCAACCTGCTCAATGCCTTTCCGGTCAGGACACTCACCTTAAAGGCGCTGTGGTGCAGGGTGACAAAGTGGTGGCCAACACAGGCGGTGACCTGAACATCGAAAGCCTGCAGGACGTCAGCACCTACCAGTCCGAACAGAAAAGCACAGGGCTCAGGGTCAGTGTCTGTGTGCCGCCTCTGTGTGCGGGCACCAGTAGCATCAGCGGGAACATCAGCAAGGGGGATACCCACAGCGACTACCGCAGCGTGATCGAACAGTCCGGCATCAAGGCGGGGGACAATGGCTTTGACATCACCGTACAGGGCAACACCGACCTGAAAGGCGGGCTGATCGCCAGCAGTGATCAGGCCATCCAGGACCATAACAACCAGCTGACCACAGGCACCCTGACCCGTTCCAATATTGAGAACCGGGCAGAATACGACGCCAGCAGTATCAGCCTGGGGGCGGGGATCGGCTTTGACAAGCCTTCGGACACGGAGAACAGTGCAGGCACTGCCAGTCACAATACACACAGCGAAACAAAAGACGGCTATGTGTACGACACCCTCACGCCTTTGCCTATCGCCATGGGTGCCAGCGACGAGGCCAGCAGCACCACCGGGAGCGGCATCTGACCATCACCGATGAAGAAAAACAACAACAGCTGACCGGTAAAAACGCGGAGGAAACCGTTGCCGAAGTCAATCGTGACGTGAACAGCAGCACCGGCAGCAACGCCCTTGATACCCTCTTTGATGAACAGGCCATCAACACCGCTTTTGAGATCACCCAGGCGTTTGCCCAGGAGGTGAGTACCCTTCTCTAAAAAGAATCAGCCAGAAGGCGGCCCAACTGGAAAGCGACAAAGGACTGATGAAGGAGAATGTTACAAAAGACCAATGTTCTTTATCTTTTCTTCACCTTCTGTTCTTTGCCGCTTCCACAGATGGCTTTGGCAATAACCTGTCAGGAGACTTCAGCAAGGTCATCGGTATGTCTGGGTGCCCGGGCTTCCCTCTGGGCAATATAGAGTGAAGCCAGAATAATGATGGTTGCCCCAAGCCACAGTCGGCCAGGTGGCACCTGGCTGAATACCAGCCAGCCTGCCAATACATTCATGGGCAGTTTGGCATGGTCAAACGGCTGAATATAGGAGGCATCTGCCACTTCATAGGCTTTGGCAATGGCCAGCTGGGCTATTCCTGTCAGCAGGCCTGCGGCAATCAGGAAGAACCACTCCTTGCCCTGGGGTAATGCAAAAACCGGAGCGGCCAGAATGGCATTAAAGGGGGCAATAAGCACCAGAAGGTAAAGGACGATGGTTGCCGAGTCCTCGGTCCGTGACTGGTATTTCACCATCAGTGAATAACCTGCCCAGAACACAGCGGCAATAACGGGCAGTAATGAGGCCATGGTAAAACCATCAGCCCATGGCTCAAGAATAATCATCGCGCCAGCAAAACCGGCCAGCGTTGCTCCCCAGCGCGCAATGTCCACCCGTTCGCCAAGAAAAATGCCAGAGCCAATCGTTGCTATAAGCGGTGATAACATCAGAAGAGCGATGCCCTGCCAGATAGGAACAGGCCAGGAAAGCGCCCATAGCCAGCATTGTACGCCCATCACTGCAAAGCCAACCCGCAATAAATGCTGCCAGGGCTGACGAGTCGTAAACAGGCGCCCCAGCCCCTGCTGCTTCATCCAGGGCAGTAAAATAGCCACGGCAATCAGGTATTGGAAAAAAGCGATATTGGGAGAGGCCACTCCCATGTTAAAGCTCAGGTACT
The DNA here is from genome assembly GCF_057680865.1 of Endozoicomonas sp. Z74. NCBI lineage: Bacteria > Pseudomonadati > Pseudomonadota > Gammaproteobacteria > Oceanospirillales > Endozoicomonadaceae > Endozoicomonas > Endozoicomonas sp. Z74. The sequence continues at coordinate 1,993 of NZ_JBLYZI010000184.1, read as the reverse complement.
GCCCGATGCTGTTAACACCGGCAAATGCTGCGCCAGCAGCCAGCATCCAGGCGGCTCCAAGAATGGGTTTATGGTGTTTTACTGCGCTCATGTCTGTTTTTGATTCCTCTTCCATCCGGACTCTAACCGTCGGCCCTGGCATTGGAATCATTATTTATCCGCACCAGATCTGCGCCCCTGAACCTTCTGATAAGGTTGGGTGCGCTCGCGGGCTTTTCCTGAAGGGAATTACCGCCGGCCGGGAATTTCACCCTGCCCTGAGAATAATTGAAGTAGCTGATAATAGCTGACTGGCATGCTAGCGCATCTTCGGCAGTGAAAACAGGGAAGGTTTTGCCAGTAGTCACTGAAAGGCGGCCCTCCCTGGTTTCTGCTCTATACCGCCTGCTTCATTTCGCTTCTGAACTCCTTGCGTTCCTGAAGCTCTCCTCCCAGCAGGGCGGTATCCGTGTAAAACTGCTCATACCACTTTCGCAGCTGGTAGACCGGGCCATCCCCTTCACAGAGCAGTGGGTTGTCGATTCGAACCTTGTTGTTCCAAATGGATACATCCTCAAAGAAGGCTTCCTGAGCGGTTTTGATATAGATTCTTGCGGCTTCACGATTCTGCTCCTGAGTGAGGCCCGGAATGTTTTTTACCAGTACGCCAAAGCGGAGGGTAAAGTTATTCTGATCGATAGGGACATGACAGTTGAGCAGTTTTGAGTACATTGGAATGCCGTTCACTTCGCCACTCATATGAGTGATCTGGTAGGAAGGGCCGTAGTATGTGGCGACGGATTTTAGTTCGCTGTCGTCTGGCAGGCGGCGGCTGGTTCCGATCATGGTCTGTTCAGCGGTGTGTCCCTCAAAAACATTGGAAAACAACTTGACGGGTGCGCCATGAACCGGGCCGAAGTGAGCCATATCGGCTACGTTATCCACCAGTTCCCGACAGTTGGTGGCAATGTGCATTTCCGAAATTTCCCAGTCGGCCCACCCGTCATCGTAACAGGCGCCAATCTGGGGAATGGCCTGCTCTTTAATGGGGGGATTGCCTTCGTGGTCATTCCAGATAAACAGTAGCTTGTTCTGTTCACAGGTGGGCCAGGCCTTGATTTTTGCCCGGGGAGGAATGCGTTTCGAATAGGGAATGTCATCGCAAACGCCTTCCGAGTTCCAGCGCCAGTCATGGAAAGGGCAGCGAATGGTATTGCCTTCAATGCACCCTTTACCCAGGTCGGCACCCATATGTGGGCAGTAGGCATCCAGAATGTGAACGTCTCCATCTTCACCCTGGAACGCCACCAGCCGGGTACCGAAAGCCTGGATGGTGTGGGCTTTGCCATCTTTATAACTTTCCGCTTTTCCCAGACAGTGCCAGCCTCTGGCGTATCGCTCGGGAATGGGCTTGGCTTCAATCCTGTGGACATTGCTCATCTTATCGTTCTCCTTGCTGTTTTGTCCCTGCACACAGTTGCGCTGGCGGCCTGAGCCGGGTCGTTCATTTCGGTAGCCTCCAACTCCCGCTTGTGTGGACGAAAAAAAGATGATGTTGATTCAAGTTTGCTTTTGCCGACATCGCAGAAGCGGTATTTTTATATAGGCAACATTCGTACCCATGTTTTTATTAAGCTTTGTTTGTTTGTAAACGCTTGTCAGCCATCGAGTTGATTCATCAATGGTTTAAAAAATGGTCGCCTGATGGCGTTTGTTCATGTTCTGTTTTGAAGCAGCGGGAGGGGGATTGGTTGCGGCGTGTTTCATTGAAGAGCAGACAAAGGTGATGAGTGCTCCGGGCAGTGGTTGATTGTCTGAATAATAAACAGATGAAAGCCTTTTTCTTTCCTTTTGGCAGATGATGCCTGGATGATAAAGCATCATCTGGGCGCTGTTCAAATTAAGTGTTGCTCTACCCAATGTATAGAAACTTGATCTAAAAAAGCCTCCTCTGAGAAGAGTTGAGTTTTAAGAAACCTTTTCCACCCGAGGTAACGAGACAGGTATTTTGTTG
>NZ_JBLYZI010000183.1:0-4764 GCF_057680865.1 Endozoicomonas sp. Z74 | reverse complement strand
AAGAACGCCAATGGAAACTCTGATAGATGGCAAAGAGATCTGGAAGGAAAAATTTGTAGCCTGAATTTGACCTGACAGACACCCTCTGAAAAATCGGTGACTGTCAGATCAGGTCTGAACTACTACAAATCAGCAAGACCCTGGTTCTGTTTCTAAATACTCCTACGTCGATTCATTTTTAACATACACTGTTCCAACAGACGGTTATTATTATGTTCGGGTTGCGCCTTATGACACTACTTATTCATCGACCATAGATGCTACTTATAACCTGAATATCAGTATTGACTCTTCAAATGTTGCTAACCCTCATGAATTCTCAGCCATCACTGCCACAGGCAGCCTGCAAATAACAGACCTGGACGAAAATGAAGCCCTCTTTAATGCAGGCTCTGTTTCAGGGATATATGGAGAGCTGACAATTGATGCTAATGGTAACTGGATTTACACCCTGGACACATCCCTTTCTGAGACCCAGGCTATTACACAAAATGAATCGGTAAATGATACCATTCAGGTAACTTCCATCGATGGTTCTACTCATACCGTTTCTATCGTACTTAACGCTCAAAATGAGAATGCTGCCCCTGTGTTAAATAACGACAGTTCTTTAACACTCAGTTCTATCAATGAAGATTACATCAGTCCGTTTGGACAGCGGGTATCCGATCTGGTGGCGGGCCGGATCAGTGATGCAGATGAAAACAGCCTTGAAGGAATAGCCATTGAAGGTGTAGATAGCAGTAATGGAACCTGGGAGTTTTCTTCGGATAATTCCGTTAGCTGGCAAAAGATAGGGGATCTATCCGCCGCCAGTGCCCTGTTACTGGAAGATTCCTATAGGATTCGTTTTGTTCCCAATGAAAATTACCATGGATCTGCGTCGATCACTTTTCGCGCATGGGACCAGAGCTCCGGGGTTGCAGGAGGGACGGCTGATGTCAGAAGTAATGGTGGGATTACTGCTTTCAGTGCTGAAAGTGTTTCTGCCAGTATTGATATCATTGCAGTGGATAATGAACCAGAGGCTCGTGATAACAGCTTGATTCTTGGTCCGGAAAACACTTATACCTTTTCCTCTGAAGACTTTAATTTTCTTGATGACAACATGGGGGGGAGTTTGCAGTCAGTGACGATCACTGCATTACCGGCATCAGGCTCTATGGCTCTTAACGGTTCAGCCATAACGGCCAACCAGGTTATCGCTGTATCGGACATTGGCAATCTCACCTATACCTCACCGGCAACAGACCCGGTTTCAGCGATTAGTTTCAGGTTCAGTGTCAGTGATGGCTCTCAGTCCAGCAGTGAAAAGTCATTCTCCATTGATATTCAGGATAATGTGCCGGTCAGGCTGTATGATTCAGTGGTGACTTTGAATGCCGATTACAACACAGCAACAACTTATGGCACTACGGATATCAACCCTGAGGATATCAGTGACATTGATTTCCAGACCTTAAGTGACTTTGGAGAGGCTGTCGGTTTTGTTCAAAATCCGAATAACCTCAGTGAATACATGCTGGTATCAAGACCTTCCTGGTCGACGGCCGGAGGATCCGGAGAGCTGGATAATTCAGTAGTGTTGAACTACGTAACCTTTTCCCGGTCAGGCGACACTCTTGAGTACACAAGAACAGCGGCAAGATTGATTACGCCAAACCCGCCGAGTACTTCCCCGGAAGAATCCGTACAGCAGGATGATGCAAGCAATCTGGTTGATGACGCAACCAGTTTAAGTTGGATAGACCCTCCTGCGGTCAATGACAAATACATTGGAGATGATGGGCAAAGTTCTACGCAGATGCAGCCAATGATTGCAAATATTGAGTCGCTGTCCGTTATCAACGATATTCTGATTGATTTTGAATCTGAGCTGTCCAGTTACTCCTCGGTAGTCACGTTTGAAATAGGGGCTGACAGTGGTGAGTTCTTTGAAATTGAGGATAACAGTAATGGCTCATGGGCCATGACAGGAACCCAAGGGGCGAGCTTCTTAGGGGTAAGGGGCGACTGGGCATGGGGGGCGAATGGTGAAAATTCTACCTGGGATGGAGCGGCCGATACCGCTTACTCTTCAATCAGATTTCAAGGAAGTCCGTCTCGGGTGATGTTTGATGTGACGTCCTCCTCCTGGTTTACAGCGACGGTGACTTTCTATGGTTTCAAGGATGGTGTTCTGGTTTCAACGGTTTCACCAACCCTGGTTTCAGAAACCAGAGATAGTCTGGAGCAACCGACAGCAAGAGATATTACTTTTGAGGATATTGATGAAATTCGGTTTGATAATACCAACCCCTTTGGTATCGATAGTCTTCGAGTTACCGCTGCAGTAAGCCCTGAGAAAAGTCTCCTTGGTTCCGGAGAAAGTGAAATTATTTATTCTTCCGAAGAGGGCGAAATTCTTAAGGGTGAAGGGGGGAATGATCACCTCCTGGGTAATGCCGGCAATGACTTGATTTTTGGTGGTGCTGGTAATGACACTCTGGAAGGAGGCGCAGGCTCTGATACATTCAGTTTTGCTCTGAGCGATTCCAGTAGCGATGGCTCACCGGTAGAAGATGTTATCACGGACTTCCACGTTGGGGAGGGAGGGGATGTTATTGATCTCAGTGATGTTCTGATGGATGAAAGTGGGGCGCTGGATCAGTATCTCAGTTTGAATTTCGAAAATGGAGATACCACTTTAGAGGTTAAGCCTGAGGCTGATGGAAATGTAACCCAGAAAATCAAGCTGGAAGGCGTTGATCTCTCATCCCTGGGCAGTAGTGACTCAGAAATCATCAACAACCTGCTTAATGATGGTAATCTTCAACTGGATTGAACCACGCTGAGTAAAGAAACATGCTGAAAACAACGACGCCTGCCATTGAGGGCCGCCCGGTCAGAGAATATCTGGGAGTGGTAGTGGGGGAAGCGATTGTCGGAGCCAATGTATTTCGAGATCTCTTTGCTTCCATCCGGGATATTGTAGGAGGGCGTTCTGGGGCCTATGAGCGGGAACTGGAAAAAGCCCGTGAGGCAGCCTTTGAGGAATTAGAGGCAAAGGCTGAGGCCCTTGGCGCTAACGCCGTTGTGGGTATTGACCTGGATTATGAAGTGGTGGGGGAAAAAGGCAGTATGCTGATGGTGAGTATCAGCGGTACAGCGGTCAGAATCTAAAGGAAGTGAGCCGGCAGAGCAGGCTCAATCCGAATTTTCTATGACGGTCTCTGGGTCCAGGCCGGTATGTTGCAGGTTCCACTGGGCAAAGTCAGAATCCCGAATCGTGGTAGCGATAAAGGAACTCTGGCTGAACTGAGCCTGGGCCAGATCAGCCTGGTCGATCACCAGATGATCAAGCCGGCATTGATTGAAGGTCGGGGACTTTTCCAGGCTGTAACAGTCTTTTAAAAAACTTTCATTAAAGTTGACCTGTCGAAACTCAGTGTCATCCAGCAGGGCTGAGTCCATATCCACCCTTTCCCATAGACAGTTGACCAGGCGGGTTCCGGCCATTTCAACCGCATGGAACTCACAATCCTTCATCGCAACATTATTCATTCTGGCTTCAGAAAAAATGGGGCCTTCATCAAAGCTGTCACACCCTTTCAGAACCGTATCGTCTATATGGGCTTTGAGAAAAGAGGTATGGGTCAGGGTACAGCTGCGAAACAGCATATTCCGGATTTCGGCCTCGGAAAAATCCGCGTTATCAAAAAAACCATGAATAATCTGGCTGCTGTAAAGCTTGATGCCTTTGCAGTTGCTGTTGTGAAAGGTTTGGGCGCCCATATCACAGTGATCAATGATCGCCTGACTCAGGGTGCTGTTATCAAAATTCGCGGCATAGAGCTCACAGTCAAGGATCCGGGCATTTTCCAGGTTGGCATACCGAAGGTCGGCTCCAGTAAGATTGCAACCGTCAAGGATGCAGCCTCTGAGGTCCGCTTTTCGAAAATTGACACCGCTGAGGTTGCAGTTTTTCCAATGGGTGCCGCGCAATTTGCCCGAGTGGAAACTGCAGTTTTTCAGTAAGCTGTTTCTGAAGCGGGCCCGCTCCAGGTCTTTTCCCATCAATGACAACCCGGAATAATTGGCTGATTCCGGTGCCTGACAGCCCGGGTGCAGGCTTTCAAGAAGGGCTTTGGTCTGTGCTGCGCGCTCCTTCTCCTGCTCAAGCTGGGGTTTGAGATCGGACTCTGCTTTGACCTGGTAACGGTCGACCCCTTTCAACCGGATGCTTTTCTTATGGGTTAATCCGGATGTTTTCAGGCCATTGGTGTCCAGAATGTCATAGTGACCGACACGGGAAGTGGGTTTTGATGGGGTCTTTGATGAACGGCTTTTTTTCTTGGACACAGTCCTTGCTCTCCTGGGAGTTCTCTACAAAGAGATTCGCCCGGAGCCCGGAAAATTTTAGTGAGGAATTACTTCAATCCGGTTGTGAACTATTTGAATAAAGGCAGTCGATACCGGTAGCCTCTCTTTTCTGTCTTTCCTGGAGCTGCCTGTCTTTTTCTGAATTGTGCCATTCGTAGTGAAGGTTCAGCCCATCTCTGGAGGGAGAAGAGGGTTCATAGGGAAGATACGGTACTTCCAGAAGGTTGTTGTTACCTGAAGCCTGCGCTTTGCTGTCATTGAATGGGTAGCCAGGGCAGGGCAAAAACATGATCACCAATTGAACAGCGCCATCAAGAAACAGCCTGTATAATCAGGGTTTTTCCTGTCTTTCGATGTCTGCAAAAGCCCTGTTTTCCAAATTCTCCTCGCTCACTGATAAGC
>NZ_JBLYZI010000182.1:0-5083 GCF_057680865.1 Endozoicomonas sp. Z74 | reverse complement strand
GTGGTTAAACCCTGCCACTTTCAAGTAAGTTTTTGGTGGATTATCCACCAAAAATTGCAGGGGCTAGGCTGCTTTTGCGATCCCAAAAGATGAATTTATCAAATAGCTGGGGTTGTTCGCACCTTCCTTAGCTTGGCTGGAATTACCAGTTGATCTGCTATCAGGTTGAATACTGACGAGAATAAAAATAACAAAGGAACAATGGGTTATGGCCACAACTAACGATTACAACCTTGGTGAATTTACCTTTCCGCGGGGGTGGTTCATGATTGCCACCTCCGAGGATATCAACACCCATAAACCTCTGGCGGTCCGCTTTTTTGGCCAGGACTTTGCGTTGTATCGTGGTCGTGCCAGTGGCAAGCCGGTCTTGCTGGGTGCTTACTGCCCTCATATGAAAACCCATCTGGCCATTAATCAGACGTCGTATGTAGTGACCGATGGAGGGGGTACCAACATTGAAGGGGATGGCATTCGCTGCCCTTATCACGCCTGGCGGTTCAATGCTGACGGTCAATGCGATGATATTCCCTACCATTCAGGACCCATCCCTAAAAAAGCCTGTATTAAATCCTGGACGGTGAAAGAAAGCCTGGGGGCGATCTGGGTCTGGTACGATCCGGAAAACGGTGAGCCCGAGTGGGAACATCCGGATTTGCCGGAATGGCAGGACCCGTCCTGGGTAAAATGGACCTTTGATGATCTGGGCGAATTGAGCCAGCACCCCCAGGAAGTGGTGGATAACATCTGTGATTATGCCCACCTTGCCCCCATTCATGGCTCCACGGTTCAGCGTTTTGAGAATGAGTTCGAGGGGATCTATGCCATTCAGCGGCAGTGCGGCCCTCACCGAACCCTGGTGGGGAATGATGGCGTCAGCCCTATTCTTCATACGGATACCCGGTACCATGGGCCCGGGGTGCTGACTTCCCATATGACGGGCCTCTATGAGTCCATTATGATGATTAACCATACCCCCGTTGAAGACGGTAAAATACGGGTATGGCATGCGTTGCTGGTCAAATCGCCCAACGGGAACAGCAGCGTGACAGTAGAGGATAAAGTGGCCGCAGCCCAGTTCCAGGAATCCAGTAAGTGGTCGTTTATGCAGGATTTTGAAGTCTGGGGAAATAAACAGCCTTGCTTTAATGGACTGTTTCTTCCCAGTGACGGTGCCTTTATGAAAGCGCGTATCTGGTATAAACAGTTTTATAATCCACGGAGTGAGCGCCAGAAGTACCTGGATCGTTGTGAAGGCCTCTATGTTCCCAGGGGATCAGAGCCTTATACTGTGGATTAACCTCTCTTACCGAGCCTGTTTTCAAAGACAGGCCCCTGCAGTCATTTTCAGGGCTGATTGACCGGTCTCTCTGGACGGAACCGTTGTGATTATTACCTGATCGGGTTAGTTTATCGCTTCTTACACCCGTGTATACCTGCCATGAAAGGGGTAATAAGGCGTTGACTGTTCAGACGATGGGTCGCCGGGAGCGAAAAAAACAGGCTGTCAGGGAGAAGATTGTGGAAGAGGCTATTGCCCTTATCCGACAGCAGGGGGTGGATGGTGCAACGGTGGAGGCGATCTGTGAACGGGCTGATATTGCCAAAAAAACCTTTTATAACTATTACGGTTCACGCCATGAGTTGCTGAGCGGAATCTGCAGCGACAGTGTGGTGGCGCTCAACCGGAAAATGGTCGAAGCCGCCCTGGAAGCAGGGCACTCTCTGGAAGAGCAGCTGGAGATGCTGTTTACCGGGATAAAAGAGCGGTACACCCAGGCGGATCAGTTTGAAAAAGAGCTGATTGATTATATGGTGTGCCTCTTCCCCAGCCACCGAAGCCAGGGTGCCAGTCAGCTGAGTTTTATGAACCGGTGGTATGCCCGGCTCTATGAGCAAAACGCCGGTCAGCTCAAACCCTTCCTCAAGCCTGCCTTTTGCGCGGAAATTACTGTGGCCATGGTCAATGGGCTGACCCTCAACTGGCTTAATGATGAGAGCTACGATATCGAACAGCGGCTGGATGATTTGCAGGCCTATCTGGTGGATAGTCTTGTTATTGATCACTAAGGAAGGTGCGAATAAGTCCCTGAGCATGAGATAATATTTCTGTCATCTCCACCTTGAGTCCCTACCCATGAGCCAGCTCAGTTTCGCAGACAGTGAGCGCTTGATGCCAAGGTAAATGGGCCTTAAGTTCTCTGGCCAATGAGCTGACGTCTTCCATGTACGACTACGGTAACTGTACGGAGGTTAGAGACCATGCAGTTTACTCCACATGGGCGTCAGCTCATACCATCAAAGCCTTGGTATTTCTGGCCTTCAGGATTTTTGTCCTGTACATAGGGAATTGTCTTCAATGACCACTACTTACGGCACCCCGCGAAATAAAATCTACAAACCTGCCCTATAAATACTACAATCAAAACCGATTCGGTAAAATAGAAGTCATGCTCTTGTTCTCAAGTTACTGCTATGAATGTGATATGTAAATTTATTCTCGTTTTCTGTGTTTCCTTGTGCGGGTATCTTTTAAAAGCGGAAGGTGCGGCTATTCATAGTAGCACCGGAGGTGTTTTGTTACCTTGTGATAGAGTTGATTGGTCGGCATATCCAAGAGAGTTACATAGAGCAAAGCAACAGCTGGAGAAAGAACATGGAATATTTGTACAGTACTGTATGTTACTTGAAAAAGGTGTTCATAATGATTTGAGTAATTATATTAGAGACGCAGAGGAGCATACTGCGGTGTTTCTTTATACGCCACTCTCAGAGGAGCAAAAATCTGAAGTGACTGAATCAGAGGGCTGGCTAGAACCGTATCATAATTATGATATAACTAGCGATTTTGTTATTACTGAATCGATAACTCTTTTAAACGGTCAAAGCCTGATTGGTGTAAATATGAACCCGGGCAGTAAAACTAAAGTAGTCATCACGTCTGGTTTGATATACGATCAAGATCGAGAAAAATGCCATGAAGCCATTTGTATAGAGGCCAGTAAATCGGACCGATCAACGTCTGTAATCAGAAACTTGTCTTTTATTCCTCAGCTTGATACTAATAAGCGTGATGCAGTTATTGAGCATAGTACAGTGCTCCTTGCTGGAGCATACAGCGGCTGGGTTCTTATTAAGGATAATGAGTTTTTTCTTGGTCAAAACCCGGCTTTTCGAATTTGGAATACAGACATGTCTAGTGCATTTTTAGAAGATAATCCTGAATGGAAAGCGCCTGGTGTAGTTTTTTCTGGCAATAAAGTGCAACTGATACCAGCACCTATTGCCAAAAAGGGTTCAGAAAGAGGTGGGGGATTTAACTGGGCGTCAATTGACATAAGGCTATCTTTACCGGAAAGCCTGAATGAATTTGACCGAATTCATATTAGTGATAATGTTTTTTTGAAATCGCCGAAGCTTGGTTATGATCTTTTTTTGAAAATGAACCGTGGGGTGGCGTATATCACAGGAAATAAAGCTTCAGGTGCCGATGGCGGGGGAAGAGGGTTTTGGTTATTAGGAGTAGAGGAAACTGACACAAGGTCGGATGACAGCCTTCCTTTGTTTGAAGTATTTGATAACCATCTTGTTGTCAAAAGAGGTGTTCAGTTAAGTGGTTCAATGGAATTGGCATTCTATGGAAATACTATTGAGTCTGGGTATTTTCCATTAAGACAGACACAGGTGGCAGGTAATAAGGATAGAATCGTTTCTGTATATGGGGAAGAACAGTTGCAGTCTTTATCAGTCAGACCAAAAGAGTTGGAAACGTCTATGATGGGAGGTACAAGTCTAAAGGAATTGTCATTAAACAGTTATAAGTATAACTACTGCGAACAAACAGATCCTTACCAGTGGCTTCAATTGTCTTATATTGATCGGCTTTTTTACTTTGATTTCGACCGTGTTGGTGAATGCTGTCGTGATAATTCAGCTGGAGGTGGTCGCAGATATTCTTATCCAAAACCTGAAGGGGAAGACCTTTTGTCCTCAAGCCTGAAACCTCTTTATCAGTACTCAATGAACCACAATTATCCGGGGTATCTGAAATATCTATATGAGACGAGCAATGCACCACGTATAGTGATTGCAGCTTTTTGTGGGGATACTACTTTTGGCAGGGCATCTTCTCCCCCTGCTGAGTGTCAGGACGGTTTTATGGGGTGTCTGGAGGCAGATCCGTGTATAGGATTAAACAATATGGCCGGTTCGATATATTTCGAAGACATCACATGCTCTGATATTTTTCGCATGAAGCCTGAAAAGCCAACTCGTAAGTCCGGTATTGTCTCTACGGTGTCCTCCTTGCAGGCAAAGGTAAGCGTAAATCAGAGTAAATTTAAAGCTGATTTAATTGTTTCAGAGCATGGCTTCGTTTCAGAGCATGGCTTCGTTTCAGGGCATGAAGTTGATGGTATGTTTAAAAAAGAATCCCCATTAAAACGTGAAGATGATAAAAAACAGAAGGTGTTTTTAATTGCTGCTCCTGTTGGAATACTGGTGCCTGCTTTTTCACTTGTACTTTATGTGGGAGTTAAGTATGGATGGAAAAAAAGTGAAGCAAAAGTTGGTTACTCTATTTTAAAAAAATGACAAGATCTAAATTTGATTTATGTAAGTTATAACCCCTATGGTCAGAGGGTTGCTAAAGCAGGGCTAACGTGCATTAGTTCAGATCAGATCTGAACTAATGCAGATAAAGTGACTGCGGAGGGGTGATATGTGGCCTACTCCATTAAGGTCCATCCTGTCGAATCTGCCAGATCCGCTATTGATAAAGTTCGTCGACGATTTTCTGGCTATGGCACATCTGCGGGATCTGTCGCTAATGTTATGCGCAGCCTTGTCTGGGCCCTAGAGTTGGCAATACAGAAAAGGACAACGATTGTTTTTGGGGCTTCCATGACGCTTAACGTCAATGGCTCCATTCAATCAATAATGCTGGCGAATCTAAGTTGTAGTAGTTCAGACCTGATCTGACAGTCACCGATTTTTCAGAGGGTGTCTGTCAGGTCAAATTCAGGCTACAAATTTTTCCTTCCAGATCTCTTTGCCATCTATCAGAGTTTCCATTGGCGTTCTT
>NZ_JBLYZI010000181.1:0-5427 GCF_057680865.1 Endozoicomonas sp. Z74 | reverse complement strand
AGTGGTTAAACCCTGCCACTTTCAAGTAAGTTTTTGGTGGATTATCCACCAAAATTTCTGGGGCTAGGCTGCTTTTGCGATCCCAAAAGATGAATTTATCAAATAGCTGGGGTTGTTCGCACCTTCCCTATTAATACCTTAAGGAATGATTATGAACATAGAAGCCCTCTTGATGACCCACTACTTTTTCTGTACTGGCGTTATTGACAAATTATGCCAGCCGACCAGAACGCCTTCTGAACTGTTCGGAGAAGGCCAGATTGAAGTGATCTACCACCTTTCCCGTTACAGCCGGATTATCAGCGAGATTGAACAGTCAAAACACCCTGAAAATGGTTTTCCCGGCGTGTTCGATTATGAAATCTCTGAAGGGATGGCCGCAGAGCTTTGGGTTGAACATTGCGAGCAAAATGAAAATGGTGAGCCTTGGGGTTATCCAGACGAAAGCCAATTCCGTGATCTGGCTGAGCAGCTGATAGATGACTGGATCAGCGAGCGAATTCCCAGGCCAAAAAGGATTCAACATTGGTTGGAAATACAGCTTGAAAATCAAAGATAACTCATCATCCAATCCAGCTTAGAGGTATACCAGGGTATACCTCGTTTTCAGGGCTGTCACTAACGCTTTCCCGCGCCTGTCAATACCCGCAAAAAGTGAAGCATTGCAGGGACCCACGTTTTTTAAATAACGATTAATAGTTGACATTCGTGGCTTATTACCTACTGGGAAATGTTTATTGAAATCATACCTTATAGATGAAGCAATGAATCAGAATAAAGTTTGAGATATACGGCAGCTCCCCCATAGTTAAAGTATAACAACAATAAATATTAAAACACATTAACAACGGCAGGTTACAACAATAAACATAATCAACCCGCCGTTAATTCTTTCAAACCAACAAGAGGAAAACACTATGACTACTTCCAAAAAAACTGCAAACAAAAACTCAAAAAACAGCGTAAAAGGAGACAATACCATGAACAATAAAAAAACAGAATCCAAAACCTTTGCTGAACTGGCCAATATCCGGGTACCTAAAGCCCTGAAGGTACTGCGTTCCATTTCGCACCTGGCCAACGATGCCAAATATGACTACACCGATGAGCAATCCACCGCCATCCTCAGCGCTTTACAATCCGCTGTTGATGAGGTATCCCAATGCTTTGCCAACGGAGGCAAAAAGGATGAGGAGGTATTCCGCATTTAAACACAATTCAACCTTGACCATGCAGGCTATCATGCCTGCTTTTTTTTGGGATAATGATTAATCATGCACTATCGGAACAATACCAGACGCCGGTCAATCGTCACCACGCGACGTTTTCAATATTGATCATGCAACCCTATTGCGATGATCAAAAGAACCGCCAAATCGACGCAATGCCACCCCTGTTGAATATTTTGATGTTACTGAATGCTGATAAATATTGAGAACTGGCAGCCATCTCGCATAATGAAAGTGTAACAACAAAAGAGGGAATGAAAATGACTGACAACACATACACAACATTAAGAGATGAAGATGATATGAACATCATCAGCGAACAGGCGCTTAAACATACCCTGATTGATCAAAACAAACCATCAGGCGTTTACATTTTCGCTGACCATGACCTTATCGATTCAATAGACTTTGCTTACAGGCTCTATCAACAAGGCAACATTGATCAATTCAAAATAACAATTGACGAATTACAACCCCTGATTCAATCCATGAGGCTTGACGTTGAAATCAGTATTTATGTTCTGACAGAGGACAAACAATTCCGTTACTTTGAAGATGTTTGAAATCAACTGCTTTTACTTTTTGCCCTGACGGGCATTTTTTTAGACTGTTCAGTTGTTGATTAATCCCGCCCAACGTATTGAAACGAACAGGTTAACCGGTCAAACGAATGCTTGCTCAGGATTGACTGGGCAGGCATACCCACCCGACCCGGTTTGCGAGTCATGATCCATTGATCGGATTTATTCATGGCATGGATCAATGCAGGCGACGTGGTGACGGTATTCACCTTGTAGCCCTGTTGCCGGTATCGTTCACAGATATAGCAGCGCAACTGAAAGCCAATGCCCAGGCCCTGGTAATCCGGCAAGACCACGGTTCTGTGCAGGCGTTTGAGCTTTTTGTTGCTGGGATGGGGGAAGTGAAGCACACTGCACCAGCCCACCGGTTCACCGTTGATCTCGGCAATGTATTTATGGGCAGAACGATTATGAACACTGCTCAAATAGTGAAATGGCCTAAATAGTGGCCACTCTGACTGGTCGGCCCTGCGGACATCGATGCGGATTTCAGGTCGCCGAAGACGCCTCCGTTTGAAGCTGTGCTTGTTGCAATCATAAACCCAATCCGGTTGCAGCCACTCAACAATATCGTAATGGCAGCTAACGGCGATGAACTGCTTATCTTCCTTGCGGATAAACTTCTGGATAGCAGCACTGCCGATCTTGGCCACCTGTCGATCCACCACTGAGGTGAACTCGTCATAAATCACCGGCTTTTCCGATTCCAGAATCAGCCTGGCTAACTCGGCTCGCATCTTCTGGCCATTGGAGAGTACAGCAAAAGGCTTCAGCCAGTCCGGGGGAGAGGAAAATCCCACCTTGCTCAATGATTCGGTAATTTGCTTGGCGCTCAGGTCTTCCCTGAAATCATCCACCACGGAACGGTCTGACCAGTTAAACCCGGAGAACAGCTCAAAGTCCTTGAAGACTTCCCTGGCGATGGTGGTCTTGCCAGAACCACTGGCACCCACAATCAGGCCAATATTCCAGGGCTTGTCTTCAATGGGAATATCAATGTCAAACTTCTTCTTCACTGACTGAATATCAATATCAAACATGCCCTTGACCTTCTCAGTGCGGAAGGAAGGCTTGATTGCAGACTCCACTACAAACTTTGAACTCGGCATTTTAGTCCCTTCTGTGTCAGTTCGTCGTAGATTTCCTGCTGATGGGTCTCGCTGTCGCACTCCACCAGGATATTGAAGATTTCGTTGTACTCTTCTCCGTTGGGTTTTTGCTCTGGTTCCGGGGCAGGGTCATCGAACAAGCTGACCATAAAATCGTCTTTGAACCCGAGCAGGCTCAGGTCAAAGTCCTCTGCCTGAAGGGCTTCCAATTCACGGGATAGAACGTCCATATTCCAGCTTGAATTAAGGGCAATGGAATTATCCGCTATGACATAAGCCTTCTTCTGAGCCTCAGACAGCCCTGCCAGGACAACACAGGGAACGGTCTTAAGCTCCAGCTTCTTTGCCGCCATCAAACGGCCATGACCAGCGATAATGCCATTTTCCTCATCAATGAGAACCGGGTTGGTGAAACCGAACTCTTTGATAGACGAACAAATCTGGATGATCTGCTCTTCATCGTGAACCCGTGAATTGTTCACATAGGGAATCAGGTCGCTGACCTTGCGATCCACCATTTTATATTTTTTAGCTGCCATTCCTTAGCGCCTGATTTTATCCGCCACTTTCTCAATTCCCCGGCTGGCAATGTAGCCACCGATACCGATCTGAACGATGGAAAACAGTTTGAGCTCTACCGCCTCGGTAATCCCCGGAGCCGACCATCCAAGCCAGCGAGAGACAATCAACCCGGTGAATACCAGCATCACAATAGGTCGCCAGGAGCGTTGTAACCAGCTTTCCCCCTGAGCCTCTGCCTTGATCACTCCGGCCCGTTGAGCCAGTTCATCCAGCTCCCCTTTGACGGCCATATCCACCAGCCGGGTTTTAGCCTCAGCCGCTTTGTCAGGATCGGGAATAATCCGTTCCAGTACTTTGCCTAAAACGGGGATAGCCGCTGCCCAGGTCATCGAATAGACTCCCGCCAATCCTCGACAATGAAGTTCGGACAGGTCTTATACGGAGTGAAATAGTAATGCCCGACAACCTGTGCCTCCGGGTAACGGAGTTCCAAGGTCTCTACCAGCATTTCGAGCATTAGCCACTGCTCAGAAGTGAAGTTGGCCTCTGGACCGCCATCAGTGCCTATCCCACCAATCAGGCAGACTCCAATGGACTCATGGTTATGGCCTCGAACATGAGCCCCCTGAGCCTGAGCATTGCGGCCATTTCTGATCCTGCCATCCCGTTCAATGATCCAGTGATAGCCGATGTCTGACCAACCATTTTCCTCCACATGCCAACGGCGTATGTCTTCTGTGGTTACACCCTGATCGGCACGGGTAGCCGAGCAATGGATGACGATGTAATTGGTTTCCGTCCTTGGAGTCATCGGTTATTTCCTGAGGAGGTAGGCCGCGAGTCCTACCAGTGCTGAGATAACGACCCAGCCAAAGCGTTCAATACTGGCGAGCACCACACCACGAGAACTGCCCTGGAGTTCCAACGTCCGAATACGGTTTTCCATCTCCGATATTCGACTGAATACCTGATCCATGTTTTCGGTGTGGTGGGAAATTCTTTCTTCAATACGCGCAAGTTGTGAGACAGCTTCACTCAGTTTGTCCAGCTTGGTATCAATACGATCCAGCCGGGTGGAGAGGTCAGCCATAAGTGCGTCCTGCACGGGTAAAATCCAGCCATAAAAAAACCCCACTCCGGCGTTCGGGTGAGGTTTTCGATCTTGGTAAAACGTACCTCAATTTGTAATCGTTGGCAAGTTCCCAGCCAAATCAGAATGTACTGCTACGCTATCTAATTCTATTAACCGAACGATCAGGAGTTTTCAGATGCCAGCAATTGTTTTTATTAGCTATAAGACAACCGATAAGAAATACGTCAACGACATAAAGTCTGTTTACCAAAACCCTAACAACCCGATTACGTTTATTGATGGTTCGCTGCCAGAGCCGGTTCTAAATGAACACGGATACATAATAAGTGCCTCTCCCTATGATGAAAAGTCAAAACCTGTGCAAGATGAAATCCATGAACGATTAAGAAAATCAAACATATTACTGGTTATTGTAGGCAAAGATACACACAGTAGCTTATGGGTAGAATGGGAAATAAAAGTCTTTAAATCCATTCATGGTAAAAATGCAAAAATATTGATTATGAGGAATAAGGATAATAATACAGCTGGAATGCCAAATACTGACAATGAAAGAATTTTCAACTGGGATATGTATAAGCTTCATGAACTCTTAAACAGTTAAGTTAGGTTGGGGCAGAAATCTGCCCCAACGTTTACTACCTTCTCGGCTTTCCGTTTCCTCGACCTTTACCAGATGGCATTCGATGATTCTTACTTGGCAAATTTGGAATTGCCGGTGACAATGGTGTTTTCGGTACAGTTGAAGTCTCTGATACTGATCTAGGGAAGGTGCGAACAACCCCAGCTATTTGATAAATTCATCTTTTGGGATCGCAAAAGCAGCCTAGCCCCAGAAATTTTGGTGGATAATCCACCAAAAACTTACTTGAAAGTGGCAGGGTTTAACCACT
>NZ_JBLYZI010000180.1:0-5485 GCF_057680865.1 Endozoicomonas sp. Z74 | reverse complement strand
TCCAGCGGGCGACATGAACCCGCAGTGTTGCGCTGTCAGACGCGAGGCGATATGAGCGGGTGCTTATACCGTGGCCGAATAGTACCATTGATCAACATGGCTTTACATTGCGCGCCTGCACAAAATTTCCAAATATGGCGACCAAAATGGTCTACTGTATATATGGCTGTATAAACGTCAAACGGCCATACTTAAAACGTGAGTACAAAGAGAAAAACAGTGGTAATAAAATCAATGACTTAAATAACCTTACGAGAACAAGGGTGTTTAGTTAAGTGGTTGATTTACAAGGGAACTCAATATCCCTCCTAAGGGGCAGGTCAGAGGTTCGAATCCTCTCGGGAGCGCCATTAAAACTAAGGCCCGAAGTGATAGCAGTCACTTCGGGCTTTTTTGTGTCAGACTTACTGGCAGTTGAATATAAAAGGTCGCCCCCCGGTTGACGGTGCTCTGTACGCCAATATTACCTCCCATTAACTCAACCAGCTGTCTGCACATTGGCAGGTCCGGAAAGTTGTCATTGCCGGGAGGAATGCTGCCATCATCTTCTGAGTCGGGCGCTTCAAAAATGGCGTCCTGCTGTGCTTCAGGGACTCCTGTCCCGGTATCAGAAACCTCGATAGTGACTAACCCCGTGCTGTTATCGTAAGACGATTTCAGGGTAATGGTTCCATTTTCTGTGAATTGGAAAGCATTGCCCAGAAGGGTGATGATCACCTGTCGAACCCGGCTGGCATCCCCTCTCATGTGCTCTGGAGTGTCAGGCTCAAGTTCAAGGTTGAGCGCTATGGGGCGGGTCAGTGTTTCTGTTTTGAACAATGCAAGGCTCTGCTTAAGGAGCTCTTTGAGGTTATAGCGCTGTTCTGTGAGTGGGGATGTGCCTGAATCCCTGTGGGATACGTTGAGAATATCATCAATAACTGTCAGCAGAGCCTGGCTGGATTGAAGAATAATATCGGTATAGTGCTTCTGTTCTTCCGTCATTGTTTCGGCTTGTAGAAGCTCTGTAATGCCAATAATGCCGTTGATGGGAGTCCGGATGTCGTGCCCCATTCTGGCCAGAAACTGGCTTTTGTGCTGACTCGCCTGTTCTGCGATGGTTTTCTGTTGTTGCAGTTGATCCCGGACATCTTCCAAAGTCTGGATATTCTGTTTCAGGGAGGACTGAGACTGGATAAAGCGGTTGAGTACCCGGTTGTATTGGCTGGCGATGGAGGACAGCTCTGAAAAGGGGTCGATGACCAGAGGCTGGAACTGGCTATTTTCTGCCTGCTCCCCCAGTTGATTGACGAGTTCTGACAGCTCAGTCACAGCACCGTGTTCGGCGATATTCAGTCCCTGGTACTCTTCTTCCGCAGATACTCTCAAAGGCAGGTATCGATTGAGCACACTCAGCAGAATGTAACTGATCCCAAATGACCAGATAAACAGGGTGATGGCCCCCAGGGCCTGGATTGCGATCTGACCGGATCGGTCATGACCGGTGTTGAGTATTTCCGGCTGCCCAAAAATACCTACAGCCACTGTCCCCCATAAACCGGCCACCAAATGGACAGGAATGGCGCCCACTGGATCATCCAGTCTGAGGCGCACCAGCGCTATGATGGCAAGACTGCACAAGAGGCCTGATATTCCGCCTATAACCACTGAAGACAGGAGCGTGATTGCATGAGCGCTGGCCGTAATGCCCACAAGCCCTGCCAGGACACCGTTGGCAATGACCGGGATGTTGGCCTGTTTGTAGTAGATGTAGCTCCATAA
The DNA here is from genome assembly GCF_057680865.1 of Endozoicomonas sp. Z74. Taxonomy (NCBI): domain Bacteria; kingdom Pseudomonadati; phylum Pseudomonadota; class Gammaproteobacteria; order Oceanospirillales; family Endozoicomonadaceae; genus Endozoicomonas; species Endozoicomonas sp. Z74. Next base: position 3,724 of record NZ_JBLYZI010000180.1, on the reverse strand, counting down.
GGTGGCTGTCATCCCTCCGGCGCACCCGGCAAAAAAAGTGTTCAAAAACACCTTTGGTAACAGGGGGGTTATGGTCAGAAGGCTCCCCATATTGAAGCCAAACCAGCCAATCCAGAGAAACAGGACTCCCAGAAGGCTGATCACCAGGTTCTGCCCCTTGAAGGCGGTTGCTTTGGCAAACACCTCCCTGCGGGGGCCTATGATAATGATGGCTGCCAGAGCGACGGCTCCCCCCAGACTGTGAACAACGGCAGAGCCCGCAAAGTCCACAAAACCCAGTTCCGAGAGCCAACCGGTTGGCGTTTCGTGGACGCCACCCCAGACCCAGCTACCGGCGATGGGGTAGATGAGTGTGGCAATAAGCAGACTGATGGCCAGATAAGTTCTGAGTCCGCAGCGCTCGGCAATGGCTCCGGAGACAATGGTTGCGGCAGTGGCGGCAAACAGGGTCTGGAACACCATGAACAGATCCTTCACTCCGTCCGGCAGGTAAGTTCCGCTTATCACGGGGTCACCGGTCAAGAAGCTGTTGATAGAGCCGTATTGAACCTGGTAACCAACCAAGGCATAGGCACAGGTTACCGCAATCAGGTCAAGCAGGTTTTTGGCCGCCACATTAACGCTGTTTTTATTACGGACGGCGCCGGCTTCAAGGCAGAGAAATCCAGCCTGCATCAGAAAGACAAGGATGATGCATATGCAGAGAAACAGTGTGTTTAAGCCTTCCTGGGGCATGCCTTGGTGTGTCCTTTCGTTTATTTATCGTGAAAACATATTGAATCCCTGTTCCTGCTCTAATGCAGGAGGGGGGCAAAATGTTTTTCTTTTACTATGGGTATTCCCATTGATGAAAATACCGCTGTTCAGCGTTGTAAAGGTATTTTCACTGTTCAGGTTATCGGCCTGTGGCTCTCTATGGATAGGGTGTTTTGCGGGCAGGAATTTTCTTGAGTAGATTGGGGGCGAGGCGGACAGGCTGGTTGGCATGAATGGAAAAATACCTGAACAGGTGTGGTTCTTCCCTTATCTAGTCCATAAAGATCATGACTTTGCCGGGATTGCTCAATCACCACTTTTTTTGATCGTCGAAATGCTTTAACATCCGCTTACGAAAATTCAAGGAATTTTCCTGATAACAACAAAATGTAACGAAAGCGCTTGCGGGTTTTATAAAGGCGCCTCCCGGGGGAGAAGTATGAAAAAAATAACACAATCCTTGTTTGCCCTGTCGACTTTGACACTTGCCATGCAGGCAGGAGCTGCAGGCTTTGCCCTGAATGAAAGCTCTGCTTCTGCAGCGGGTACCGCTTATGCCGGGCGTGGCTCCAATGCTGAAGATGCGTCCATTATGGCGTCCAACCCTGCAGGCATTGCTTTGCTGGATCAGGCCCAGGTTACCGGTGGTATGGGTGTTGTGGTGCCCAAGGGGGAGTTTGAGGGAACTGGCAGTTTTGCCGGTACCAGTTCAGAGGATAATTTTCTGAAAACGGCTGTGATCCCTTTTGGCTATTTTGCCATGCCCTACGATGAAAAGTGGTCATTTGGCCTGGGGGTTTATGCCCCATTTGGTTCGAAAACGGATTATGACGATGATTGGGCAGGTCGCTATCTGGCAGATAAAACTGAAGTGACGGTCATCAATATTCAGCCAACGGTGGCTTATCAATTTTCAGATCAGTTATCCATTGGTTTTGGTTTCTACAGTTCCTACGCTGAGGGTGAACTGAGCCGCTTTATCAACCCTGCAAGTCCATCTACAGCAGTTACCATCAAAGGGGATGACTGGGCATTTGGCTGGAATCTGGGTGTGATTTATCAGCCCCAGGAGGCGACAACACTTGGTTTGAGTTATCGTTCCAGTGTCAAACAGAAGCTGAAAGGGGATGCCACTCTCACTCCGTCCTCAGTTACCGAGAAAGCAAAGCTGGATATTACCCTGCCTGAACAGGTGGAGTTGAGTTTGACCCATGAGCTTGATGATCGCTGGACTCTGATGGCAGGAGCCACATGGACGCGCTGGAGCCGCTTTGACAAGCTGGTTATCGAATCGGATCAAGGTGGCAATGGGCCTATTTCCGGCCTTGACCCATCAGACCCCAACGTCATCACTTACGTTCCTGAAAATTGGAAAGATGTCTGGGCTTTCGCCCTGGGTGCCAGTTATCAATACAGTGATCAGCTGAAGTTAAAAGCTGGTTATGCGTTTGATCAGTCGCCGGTCAAGGACGAATACCGTACCGCCCGGATTCCAGATGGCGATCGTAACTGGCTGACACTGGGGGCCCAGTATTCTTTTGACAAAGACTGGACCGTTGATGCTGCCTACGGGTATATGTTCTCTTCTAAAGTGTCGGTGGATGAAGAAAACTATACCAACAGTGGTAACCCAGCAGGTACGTTGACTCTTGAAGGCGATTACAAAAACAAAGCCCATGTAGTCAGTGTCTCCCTGACCAAGCGTTTTTAAACGTTGCCTTAACCTCTGAAAAGCCCGGCTAATGCCGGGTTTTTTATTAATAGAAACTAAAATGCCAGAGCAGCTGCACAGCCGCAGACGGTCATTATCAGCAATAAACGTTTCAGGGTTTGTGGCTTTGCGACAATGGCAAATCTGACGGCCAGGTGAGCGCCGATAATATAACCGGCTGAGAGGATCAAGGCGGGTATCCAGGCCACCTGGCCCCGGGCAATAAATACGACCAGGGCGATGGCAGTAAAGGCAAGGGAGCAGGCTAGTTTCAGAGCGTTGGCGCGAACCAGGTCATAACGCAATGTGCCGGCAAGGGCGGCCAGTAAAATAAAACCGACACCTGCCTGGACAAAGCCTCCGTAAAAACCGGCGATGGTGAGGCCAATCCAGGCTCCAGGGTTGTTTCGAACTTTGCGTGCCACCGTACCCGGAGGTGGTGCCATCACGGAAGGGCGAGTCACCATGATCAATGTCATGGTTAGCATGGCGCCCAGTAACAGGGGTTTCAGCAGCCAGTCAGGTGCATAGGAAGCGGCCAATGCTCCCAGCAGCCCTCCAGACAGGGTTGGAAACAGCATTGGAACCACCTCATCGCCCGGGAGCCGGTTATGGTGCTTAAAGCCCAGAACCCCGGTCAGGCTCTGCAGAAAAATACCCACCCGGTTACTGGCATTGGCGACATCCGGTGGCATCCCCATCACCATCAAGGCTGGCAGAGTCAGGTTGGATCCGCCTCCCGCCAGAGTATTAATGGCACCCGCCAAAAGGCCGGTGGTCGTCAGAATGATCACACTCAGAGGGGTTACTTCCATATCCTTGCGGCCTTTTAGTTATTCCGGGAGAGAGGGTGTATGAGAGTTGTCTTTTATTCCCGGATGGACAGTGCGTATGATCCTTCCTAGACTGACTGGATTCAAGCGTCCTTCAGGGGAGAACTTTGTTTCGACCAAGATGGAATCGAGTTGTGTTGATGTTGTTCATTCTGCTGGCCACCGCTGCTCAAGCCTGGGGAGTTCGGTTTTCCGAAAAGTACTCTGTAAAATTGAACGGGGTTTCAATCGCTTCTCTGGTCAGGGTTGTAGATAGCAGGGGAGTGAAGCTGGTGTTTTATGTACACCCTGAGAGAAACCCCAGGGCAAAAACATGATCACCAATTGAACAGCGCCATCAAGAAACAGCCTGTATAATCAGGGTTTTTCCTGTCTTTCGATGTCTGCAAAAGCCCTGTTTTCCAAATTCTCCTCGCTCACTGAT
>NZ_JBLYZI010000179.1:0-5490 GCF_057680865.1 Endozoicomonas sp. Z74 | reverse complement strand
ACCTGAGCTTTGAATTCAGGTGCATGACGCTTCCTTTTTCTGACTGTCATTTTCCCCTCCTTGAAAGGGCATCATACAGTCGAAAAACTTAACTTAGCCAGTGGTCCAGTTTTTGGGGTCCACTATACATTGGCCTATTGGGTCGATGTTTTCAAAGTCAGTAGTTCTATCAATTTCGCCGAGAAATACAAGCTTATCCGTTATCCATAAGGGTTCATTCGTTAAGCTGGAGTCAAAATACTTGCCAACCTTTTTGCGATCTAGAACTGAGCCTATTTCATCACCGGAGTACTCTCTATAAGAGAATGCTTCTGGGTGGGCTACAACTGTTGGACTTTGATATTTTATACCTTCAGCTCTAGCTTCAGAGTAAAGCTTAACAAGCGGAACTAAACCACCTGTATGGTCATTATGTCCATGAGAGATGACGATATAGTTAACATCCATTAAGGACTCGTTCATTTTTTTAGCGGTTTGAATAAATACGTCAGAATAGCCAACATCAAACAATACCTTTGTATCACCTTCCGTAATCAAATACGAGACACCCGGCTCACCTAAATAATATCGATCAATTATTGTGTTGTTATCAACTAATACTTTCAATTCCATCATCTATTTTCCATAAAACGATTCAACTATGCTTTGCAACATAATTTATGCATTAATAATGCTTGCTTTTCATTAAAGAAATATAAAAAAAATGAAATAAAGAGGGGCGGCTATTTTTTATAACACGCTCAATTGGTCAACAACCGACTATCGCCGGTGCTCATAACTCTTACCTGAAAAAGCATCCTTTCCGCAAAGAAAAGCTCTTCGTACACAGCGTGCCATGCAGTGATAGTAGGGCGTGCAAGAAGGATCGATCAGGTTTTTCCGGGCTGTTGTCATGGTTGCCTGCTCTTTCACGAAACGAAAGTGTTTAAAGCAAGGAAGCTTCGCTGATTTAGAACAGAAAATAGACTGCATGTCCGGTTAGTCAATTTTATGGGTGTCCTTTACTTTTGGGTGTCCTTTACTTTCGCTTTACTTTACTTTTTACCTAATGATTAATTATCGGGGAACGTAGATGGCCAAGCCCTTTATACGTGTATATGCATCACCTCGGTTTATGCTTGTGGCATTACCTGTAGCATATGCACTTCCATCGGCTCCTGTTGCGATAGCCGAGCCATAACTTGTGGTAATACTGGGTGCATCTCGCTCATTGATTTCAGTGAGTATTACACCGTTAGCACCTATTTTTGCTGCTTCTAATTTAATCCTTTCTATTGCCGAATTCATTAGGCTGCTGCTCTTTTTGAAATCATGACCAGCACTAGCAGAAACTATTGCAATTTCTTCAAAATTATCAGGTGCATTGCGATATAATCTTACTTCATTAGAAGATATTGCTGATCTTGTATTTCCAGTGACAATAGCATTTCCATCCATGATGGTGCAGCCTGTTGTAAATAAAACTGCCAAACCAATCATAAAAAAACTAATTAATCTCACGAACTTCTCCAAAATTTAAGGAACCCCATAACAGCTATTAGGTCTCAACCGAGTAATATTGGATATTGACCTCACTTACCAGATATCACCGGGTTTTCTTTCTTATAAACTCACATAAGTTATATCACTCTTTTTCAGAGTTTATATAACATACTGTAATTCAAGATAAAATCCGTTAAAAACAGGCTATAGCCCAATATCTCTCACTTGAGTTATTTGCGAAGGTTAATAATGATCGTTGGTAACCACCACAGGTTGGTCGATGGATCACCCATTGTGTAAAAAAACAGCGCCAGCCTGAAGTCGCTCAGCAAATGAATACGCTACCGCCCGTCTTACCCTCTACAAGACTACTCAGGGGAAAGCACCACTTGTACACGCTGTCATCATTGGCACAGAAACTATGCATGGTACCACGGGCAAAGCATTGCCGCCTTCACCCGGGCCAAAATTCTCGAAAGGATCAGTCTGACAGACCGGGAAGATGATCCGGGGTTGAATAACAGACAGCAAGCCGGATGGCTTCAGACAGACTGACGGCGCTTGCCTGCCCGGTGCCGGCGATATCATAGGCGGTGCCATGATCCACAGAGGTTCTCAGGAAGGGAAGGCCGCAGGTGATGGAAACGGTGCGCTCAAAGTCCACCATTTTGGTAGCGATGTGTCCCTGGTCGTGGTAGAGGGAGAGCACTCCATCAAAAGCCCCCTGAAGTGCCTGGTGAAAAACGGAGTCGGCCGGTATCGGACCTGTGACGTCTAACCCGCTGCTCTTTGCCCTCAGGACTGCCGGGCGGATGGCACAGACTTCCTCATCGCCAAACAGGCCGTTTTCTCCACAGTGGGGGTTCAGGCCGGCCACTGCCAGCCTTGGTTGGGGTAGGCCCAGTGAAGTGAGCACCTGGCAGGAACGGAGGATCCCATCGTAAACACGGCTTTCATTGATCGCGTCACAGGCCTGCCTCAGGGAGAGGTGACGGGTAAGAAAGAACACCCTGAGGTTTTTCACCTGGAACAGAGTCATAGGGTCTCGGGTGCCTGTGAGGGAAGCGAGAATTTCGGTATGGCCAATATGAGGAATCCTGGCTGCACGCAGAGATTCTTTATTGATAGGAGTGGTCACCAGCACAGTGTTGTTATGGCCCATGGTAAAGTCGACTGCTTGTTCGATAAATTGCAGGGCCGCTCTGCCGGCAGCGGCGGATATTTCTCCGAGGCGGATGGGGTCCCGGTCATCTTTATTGAGAATCGGGGATTCCAGAAGCAGGATTTCGCCGGGGGATTGTGAAGCGGGAATCTCACCTTCATAAATGCTTATTCGAACAGGGAGTTGGCACAATCTGGCGGCTTCTTCGATGTACTGACGATCCCCTACGACGATTGTCTTGCAATTGCAATTGCAATTGCAATTGCGATTGTGATCAGTACTGCTGAGGGCTTTGACGATGATTTCAGCGCCAATACCGGCTGGATCGCCCATGGGGATACAGATCAGGGGGGGCATTTCAGAAGCTTTATTTTTGATAGGGGGGTTGAACATAGTTTTTTATTAAGTCAAACCGGTAACCTTTTTCTGCCAGGCGTTTAATCAAGGCTGAAAGTGTCTGCTCTCCATTGAAGGCTTTTTGAAACATTTCATCATGGGCCAGCAGGATCAGCTTGTCAGGCTGAAGGGTCTGTTTCCGCGCAAAGCACTGGTCTATCTCATTCACCAGCTGTTGAACACTTTGAATGGGTCGTCCATGGCTGTCATGGGCCCACTCATGGTCCCAGCCGTAAAGCCAGAATCCGGCCTGATAAAGTTCATCAAAGTCCCGGGCTTCAAGACGGTCTTCCTTTTTTGTCAGGTAGATGTCGTCCCGTTTAAGGGTGGGCAGTCTGAAGACATCGCGCCCTGGCAAACGGGCATGCCAGGGTTTGTGAACCAGCCCCAGAATCCGGTTGTTTTTTTCCAGGTCCTGAAGCACTTCCGACGGTTTGCTGAAAAAAAAGCGATAGTGATTCCAGGCGTGGGAATAACTGTGGTTACCGATTTCGAGGTAGCGATTTTGGTGAATGCTGGCGAGCAGTGCCTTTCCATGGGGATAATTTTCAACGTGCAGGCCTACCATAAAAAGCGTCACTGGAGTTTTAGTGGTGTTGACCACGTTAATAATCTGTTCTGCACCGGCAAGAGGACCGTCATCAATGGTCAGGTAAATGGTTTTCTGACCCGCAGGGCATAGGGGAGTGGCCAGGCAGAGGTAAAGGCAGAAGAGTCGGGATAGTCGCATACAGCAGGCTCCACACACTTTCCTTAACCAGCTGGCTGTATGAGTTTAGGGGGGGCGCCAGTGGTTTCAGGCAAGAAACCAGCCCCTGCTGAGGGGCTGGAAGAGGACAACCTGTTGAGCTTAGCAAAGATTAATGAGGCAACCCCATTAATTGGCAGGGTCTCAGGAAGGGAGAATAATGTTGCCGCCCGCTTCGCGAATGGCCATCAGGTTTTCTTCATCAAACTTGCTGTCGGTAATGATGCAGTCCAGCTCATCCAGCGGGCAGATGGTCTTCATGCTGGAGGCACCGTATTTGCTTGAGTCAGCCAGCAGTACGGTTTTATTGGCCCGCTCCATCATCTTGCGACGGATGTAGTAATGGTCAGTAGAAGCGGTGGTGACACCGTTCTGGAGACTCCAGCTGTTGGTGGCCAGGAAGGTGATGTCGGCATTAATGCTGTCCAGGAAGGAGAGGGCTGCAACATCGGTATGGGCTTTGGTGATGGCGCTGACATTACCGCCAGTAGTAAACACTTTGGCAGTAGAGGAATCAGACAGTTGCAGTGCGATCTTGAGGTCAGTGGTGATCACAGTGACTTTCATGCGCATCATCAGTTTGGCCAGCGCCATGGTGCTGGTACCGGCATCCAGCAGCACAATCTGTCCTTCACGGACCTGCTTCAGGGCCTCATGGGCAATGGACTTCTTCTCTTCGATATTGACGGCATTTTTCTTTTCGTAGGGGATATCTTCCATCAGGAAGCTTTTGGAAACTGCGCCGCCGTAGGTTACCCGAAGTTTGTCTTCCTGCTCCAGGGTGCGAATATCACGGCGAATGGTCATTTGTGAGACCTCGAACCGCGCCGCCATTTCCTCGATATTGGCACAGCCTTTCTCTTCTACATAAGAAAGAATGTGTTCGCGTCGTTCAACCGGGAGCATAGTGGTACCTCTTTAATTGGAGTAAAAGCAGTCTGGTGAGTCTGATGAGCAACGGGCATATTGGCAGGTGGACTTTTCCAGGGGGGAAAGGCTCCGGCTGCCGGTGAGCGGTCACACGATGGATCCTTCCAATGTCCTGACGCACCCCTGAACGGGATGGCCCTGGTGCTGGTAAAAGCGGTTGGGAAGGTTCACACCCTCCTGAGTGTAACCTGACCTCACTTTATGCGCAGATGCAGAAGACAGATACTACAGACAAAACGGCATTTGGTCGGGATTATACCACCAGAACGGCTGTGAATTCCCGTTTTTTGCAAAAATAGAGAACTCCACTCTCGCCAAAGCCGTCGTTGTCGGTAGAAGTACCTGTTGTTGGGTGAGCAACGTTATGGGCTTCTGTGTAAGGTTGTAATCAACCTTGATACAAAAGCCTCTTTGACTGGACGCGCTACCAGGCTAAGGTCTCAGTTTTATTGCTGTTTAACCGGGTTACTATTTGATGGTGTAATAAATCAAGAGAGTAGAATCGCTACGACTTTTTCAGCGCTTTCATAAAATCAGCGAAGTGGGGTTTGAATTGCATAAATAACTCGTTGTCTCTATTTTTCAGCATCACCTCACTGAATAACTTTAACCCAACGGCAAAGGCAGTAGCGTCGGCATCCTCAACAGGGCAAAAACATGATCACCAATTGAACAGCGCCATCAAGAAACAGCCTGTATAATCAGGGTTTTTCCTGTCTTTCGATGTCTGCAAAAGCCCTGTTTTCCAAATTCTCCTCGCTCACTGATAAGC
>NZ_JBLYZI010000178.1:0-5720 GCF_057680865.1 Endozoicomonas sp. Z74 | reverse complement strand
GTGGTTAAACCCTGCCACTTTCAAGTAAGTTTTTGGTGGATTATCCACCAAAAATTGCAGGGGCTAGGCTGCTTTTGCGATCCCAAAAGATGAATTTATCAAATAGCTGGGGTTGTTCGCACCTTCCATAGCTACCCCGATGAAAACTATGCCCGGGAAGTAATGCAACTCTTTACCATTGGACTATGGAAACTGGGTAGTAACGGACTACCTGTTCTGGACGCAAATGGTAACCCTATACCGTCTTACTCACAGAAGGATGTTGAAGAGATGGCCCGGGTTTTAACCGGGTGGCAAAAAAGCGATCATTTCACTCCAATGCATTCAAACCCGGACGACCATGATTTTGGGGAAAAGCATATTTTTAATGAAGTTTTTCCAGAAGGGCAAACCCCGGAGCAGGATTTATCCCAGGCTATGGATTTGTTGTTCAACCACCCAAACACGCCCATATTTATTTCAACCCTGTTGATTAAACGACTGACGATCAGTAACCCTCGACGAACCTATATAGGCAGAGTTGCGAGTAAATTCAAAGACAATGGCTATGGCGTGAGAGGAGATCTAAAAGCCGTAATAAAGGCCGTTTTACTGGACAGTGACGTGCTGGAAGGAAAGGCCATGTCAGACTTTCAAAATACCGGGAGATCACAGGGCAATTTCGGAAAAGTCAAAGAGCCGCTGGTTGCCATGGCCAATCTTGCCAGAGCATTACACGCTGAAAGTAATGATTCGGGGCGCTGGTGGGACTTCCCCGACCTCAACCACAATAATTTTGGACAGGCTCCCCTGGAAGCCCCCAGTGTTTTTAATTTTTACGAAGCAGACTACGCACCCAAAGGCGAAATCTCCGATAAAGAGCTTTTCGCCCCAGAGTTCAACATATTGGACATAGACACATTCAGAACCATCAGCAATCGCATGTGGGCCTTAATTGAGGCACCTTTTTATGGTGGTCACCGCAGGGGTTGGCGCTGGGACCGAAATGAATTTGAACAAACGATTGATAATCCCGATCTTTATATTGAATTGATAAACCGGCGTTTTTTTGGTGACGACATGCCATCCAATTTGTCCACCTTTTTAAAGAACCTTCTGATCGAGCTTGATAATGATGGTCAATCGGTTGATCGAAAAATAAAAGACACACTGTTTGCCGTTCAATGCTCTCCAGAATTTCGCTGCCAGGGATAAAATAAATGAAATTTACGCGCAGGACACTGTTAAAAGGAGGTCTGGCATCGGGAGCCAGCATCGTTTTACCCGTTGTTACAGGAACAACCCCGGCTTATGGCAGCACTGACAGCTTTAAAGCGTTAGTCTGCATTTTTCTTCAAGGTGGGAACGACGCCTACAATATGGTCATTCCTACCAGAGATCAGGAATACAATCTCTATAAATCCATGAGGCCTAACCTGGCTGTTTTGCAAAGCAGGCTGGTGGATACTGGCTTAACGACAGACAACCATGTGCCACTTGGCCTTCATCCAAACATGGCTAGCCTTGAGCCTGCTTTCAAAGCGGGCAACGCAACGGTCATTGTCAATTCAGGTCAGTTAGTAGAACCGGTAATTGGCAAAAACAATCCCCGGATACCTCCCTTTGTGATGGCCCATAATTATCAGTCAATCTTATGGGAGTCTGGAACCATGAGTTACGACGATGAGTTTGGCTGGGCCGGTCGCATGGCAGATGACATGTTTCTTACCGGCAGTGTGTCTCCTTTGATCTCCATGAGTGGTGAACGGAAATGGCTTCGATCAAACAGCCATGGACAGCTGATAATCAGGCCTCAGCAACCCGGAGGATATGAAGGCATCAACACTCCCAAAAGGCTTCAGGCTCTCGACAGGCACTTTACTGCCAGTTACAGCAACTTATTCCAACGCAACTATTCCTCCGCAATGGAAAAGTGTTATCTGGACCATATGACACTCGAAGGCTATTTAGACGATTTAGGCGGCACCAATGATTACCCAGACACCGGATTGGGCCGCTCACTTCAATCAACAGCTCAATACATAAGAATACGGAGCAAGCTCAACCATCAACGACAAATTTATTATATTGGCCTGGGTGGATTTGATAGCCATAAGGGTCAGAAAGACTCCCATGAAAGGTTACTTCAGGATCTGGCGGATGCAATGGCTGCCTTTCACTTTGATATAGACAGTATTGGCCTGAACGATAATGTGACCACATTTACCATGTCGGACTTTGGCCGTCGCATCACCTCGAATGCCACCGGCACAGACCATGGGTGGGGTGGACACCAGCTGATTATGGGAGGAGCCGTTAAGGGTAAAAAAGCCTACGGTACATGGCCAGACCTGAGACCGGGTAGCCCCTATGACTACAAAAAAAGCCGCATGATTCCTGAGATCGCTGCAGACCAGGTGAGCGCAACACTTGCAAGCTGGTTTGGATACCCCAAAAGCCCGGAAACACTCTTCCCAAGCTTAAACAACGGCTTCAACCAGAAAACCCTGGATTTTCTGACCACGGGTTCCACATACCGTCTATGAAACAAAGTGCCATCCCGGGATGGCACCTTGAACCCTGTGCAATGGGTTAAGAAACGTGACCACAGCGGAAGCAAAGCCACATATCCTTTCGTCTTACTCCCCCAAAAGGTCGTATTCCTTTATCACAAGCGCTCACCTAGCATGATTACTTAGCCAATCACCGGAAGCCGGAACAGGAGCCGATGTATGCGTTTGACTCTTTTACTGTCTTCACTTCAACAGACAATCAATGGTCTGGAAAAAGGCAAGCCCGTCCGCTTTAACCACATCATGCGCCAACTGGGCCTGTGGGATCACTGTCATGACTTGCAGAAAATGAGGATGGCCCGCACATTCCGGCAAATGGTGGCCAGCAGGCAATTGGAAGGCATACAGCTTCTCACCCGGAACCAAACCCGACACGCCGTTTACCTGCCGGGTTGACGCGATTCCGGCTATTGATTCAATGCAGACAACACTTCTTAAACTTTTTCCCACTGCCACAGGGGCAGGGATCATTCCGCCCGACACTGACACCAGAACGGTCAGAATAAGGCATAAAGGCATCTGCGGCCTGGGGGGAAGCCCCTTGAATTTTGGGAGTAGTCTGGTTAATCACCATGTTCTCCATGCTTTTGAGCAGATCATTGGCTTCGCCGGAGTAACAGCTCAGCTTTCTCAGCCCTGTCACCGCGTCATCCAGATAACAATAAAACTCACCTTCCTGGCGCATAACGGCGTTCTTTATTTTTTCTGGCGCCATGCCACAGCGGGCTGAGAATTCGTCCAGAGAAATGTAATAGGCATCCGCCAGCTCCTGCTCATACAGGTGCTTCAAGGCTTCCAAAAAGTCGTCTGGCTGGCTGTTATAGCAAGCCTGAACCCAGGCATTCCAAACCTGATTCTTTTCCTGCTCCAGACCAAACTCATAGAGTTCCTGAAGATAACGGGTCAACACGGGAAGTTCCAGATCCCCCTGCTGATAACGAACCACCAGAGCCCCCAGGGCCGCATCGCGCACATATTCATCAATGCTGGTATTTTCAATGATCGATTGCAGCGGCCGGATATCATCGGGGCTATTCCCAGGGCACAGCGTTGCCAGTATCTGACTGAGGGCATCACAGACAATCTCATCAAAATCATCGCCAATGGCAATATTGTCTGCAGACGTCATGGAGCTGAATAAGTCGATCACCAGCGGCCAGGCTTTCTCTTCCTGAAACTGGGTTAACAGATACAGGGCATGAACGGCAAAACGGCTCTTGCCAGGAGAACTGGCCCGCCCTTCCCGTATTTTCACCACCTCAAGAGCATCCAGCAGCATCGGTGTAACGGCATCCCTGTGCTCGAGGGCTTCCCGGAGCGCTTTGACAGGCAGCTCGCTGGATACCCTGGAGAGCGATTGCTTAAACCTGTTTTTTTCCTCAGAAGAAAGGGTCATGACACGAAAATTCCAAAGCAACATCCAAGGCGCGCAAGGATAATCCCTTGGGGCGCCCTATACCAATCAAATGAACAGGAAAAGAAAGAAAATGATGCTACCAGGCCTGAGGCAATGACCGGGTACTTTCCCGGTGTTTAGCCGAAATCCTTACCGGGATGCGGGAAGAAGGCTTAAAGCCCCGGGCTTGTTTTACATAAACCTCAAGATCCTTGAGCAGTTCACGGCGGGTCAGGATGCCGGTCAGATGCTGGGATTCATCCACCACCAGGGCTTTTTTCACACCTCTTTCAACAAACAGGGAGAGAACGCTGTACACATCGTCGCTTTCCCTGACCACTTCTACATCCGTCGTCATCAACTGTTTGATATCCGGCGCCTGGGCTTCATCGTAAAACAGGTGATGTCCCAGCTCCCGGAGAAGGTCCCGCTCTACGATAAACCCCATCACCGTATCCCCGTCATCGCTCAAGACGGGGACCGAAGAAACATGGTACTCATTGAATATCTGTAGAACATAATAGGCACTGTCACTGTGTTTAACGGCAATCACATCAGTCACCATGATGTCACCCACCGTCTGACTCCTAAGATCCTGCATGCTAAACCTCCGGTTTCTGGCGACATTGACGCATAATTGCCCATCGAAGGTTGTGACCTGAATCAGACCAGCTGGTTTTTTTTCAGTGCCCGGTGGATTTTTCTGGACGTTCTGGCCAGTCGATCAATATCACCAAGAGAAGGCCTTTCACCCTCGGCCAGGCGCTGACTCCAATCCAGCAGTTCCTGATCAAGAAACTCCAGTAACTTCCTGGGACAGCCCTTGCAGGCCCCTGAACATATCTCAGCCTCAGAAAGCCCGAAAGGAATCGCGCTTCTGACGTCCTGAATCAATACCGCCATCGCTTCCGGGGTGGAAGGCTTTCTCGACATTCAACACCTGTACCTGAATTCAATCCTGACGCCATTTGGAGAAATGGGGGGCGGGCGACAGATGTGGCGCAAATTAACACAGTTTGTCTGCCCATGGCGACCTGCGGAAGTTAACCCGCCGATACGCAACAACGCTGGGCAATGCAAACCAATGTTGAACGATGGTAATATTCTCCGCTGTATGGACTATATGAGCTCGGTCGTATACATCGCAAAGCCTGATGATTCCTGAAATGGCCGGGATGGGCGGTAGCGTTTGTGCAAGAGGGAAGTTTAGACCCTTTCCTCGTTCCCACACTTACCCCCAGGGATGGGGCGTATCCCACAAAGCGCAGGGAGCGCGACTGGGATCCGCGTGGGAATGCCAGTCGGAGCAGTTGAGCCTGAAATATGCGGCAGATGGGCGCTCCCACGCCGGGACCCATCGGGCCTAAAAGCATGGGAGCGAGGCATGTAATGCCTCACCCAGCCCAGTAGGGGCGTTCAGCTTCAAGGGAATAATTGCCCGCTCTCATAGCGAGCCGGAACGGTTGCTGTAACCGCATACAACTTGTTATCCAAAATACTGGTATTTATACAGCTATTTGAATAAACACAGTTCGTGTATGCACTATTCTCAAACCTGAGCTTAAGTCATTGTTTTAAATGGTGAATAACACCCTTTTTAATAAGGTTCTGTTGTTTCAGCGAATGATATACAAAATGGCAAAGGTATAGTGGACCCCAAAAACTGGACCACTGGCTAAGTTAAGTTTTTCGACTGTATGATGCCCTTTCAAGGAGGGGAAAATGACAGTCAGAAAAAGGAAGCGTCATGCACCTGAATTCAAAGCTCAGGT
>NZ_JBLYZI010000177.1:0-5721 GCF_057680865.1 Endozoicomonas sp. Z74 | reverse complement strand
CCGGAAATACCTTGTGCATCACCGGCAATGGGTGAGGGCGGCAGAGTTTTATGGAGGACACCGATCTGCTCTGGGGACATCATGGGTATGGACTTCAGGATGTCTTGGAATTGCTGAGGTTTCATGGCTGGAACTCCACTTTACACGACAATTCTCATGCTCAGGGAGTATAGACCATGTTAGCAACATTTAATTTGAACAGCGCCGTGGAACCGCATATTATGATCATGACATCGAATATTGTGCATGCCCTCCAGAAAGCGTTGGACAAAAATGTGAAACGACTCTAAGTCAGCTGGAGTCTTCACCGGAAAATAGGGCAGAGCACCCTGATAGAAACGACTGCCAAAATGGTGGAACCCCACTTTATGAGCAAGGCACTTTATACTGTAATTGCCTACCTGAAACGCATGGACAGCATTGTGAAATCGTATCCAGCCAACAAAAACCCACTAAATATGACTTAATAAAAACCCTTCAAGCTCAATCCGAGCCTAAGTTCGACAACTATTGTGTAGAGTGGGATAAAAACGGAAATTACGAGTCTGTCTGGACAATAACCAAAACCAATGAGGTAGCTACATATACACAATACACTTATCGCCACCAAAATAATGAGGTGCAGTGGAGTCCGGAACGGAAGTTTACCATGCCACCATTTGACATTCAAAACTGTATATCGGGCCCTTCTGAAAGCCAAGTACTGAGAATATTCCTCATGAATGAGGAAGGCCTTTCTGAAGATTGGCATATTGAAAAAAACTCTGAAATTCTAACTCCAATAAAATCTCATCCATAAATAATTAATAGTTCAATGAGCTACAGAAAAACTGCTGTAAAAAAGGGTAAAGCTGTAGCTCATATATAAAAACCAGTTATCACATGCAGGGCTCTTTCACTTACCTCCGCCAGAAAGCCGAGGTAAACAGCACCAGCACCGTAATGACTTCCAGGCGTCCCATCAACATACCAATGGCCAGCACCCATTTGGCCATATCCGGAAGCGCCGCAAAATTCCCTGCGGGTCCAATCAACTCACCCAGTCCCGGCCCCACATTGGCAATGGCCGTAACTGCACCCGTCAGGCTGGTAATGAAATCAAGTCCCATCAGACTGAGCAGCAAGGTAATGATGCCAACCAGCATCAGAAAGAAGAAGGTAAAGCCCACAAATGAGCGGATAATATCGGAATTAATGGGCTGCCCGTTGTATTTCATACTGAAACAGGCCCGGGGATGACTTAACAGTTTCAACTGAACATTCAGAAGGCTCAGGCCAAGCTGAAAACGAAAAATCTTCACTCCTCCCGTGGTGGAGCCGGAGCAACCACCAATAAAACTGAGAAAGAAAAACGCAGTAGCGGCAAAGCCCCCCCACAGACTGTAATCGGTCAGGGCATACCCTGTGGTACTGATGACAGAAGTCGTATTAAACGCTACCAGGGTTAATGCCTCAAAGACCCCATACTCCGAGTTCATTACTAACCAAAACGTCAAGCCACTCCAGACAATCAGCATCAATTTGACCAACGCCCGGACCTGAGCATCCTGGTAAAGAGGCTCGGCATTCCCCGCGAGAAACCGGACCAACAGCACAAAGGGCATGCTGCCCAGCAACATAAACACGGTACCGGACCAGTGAATCGCCGGGCTGTCAAAGTGCCCCATAGACGCATCCGATGTGGAAAAACCACCGGTCGACAGCGTGGTCATGGCATGATTAATCGCCTCAAAAGCACTCATTCCCCCCAGGTAGTATGCCAGGGCACAACACCAGGTGAGCCCGAGGTAAACCTGGACAATTCGCTTGGCAATCACACCGGAACGGGGCATGACTTTATCAGACCAGTCTGAAGACTCACTCTGAAACAGCCGCATCCCCCCCACTTTTAAGAAGGGCAGTATCGCCACCGCCATGACAATAAAGCCAATCCCACCCAGCCACTGCAGGGCCGACCGCCAGATCAACAATCCCGGATTCATGCTATCCAGGCCGGTCAGCACGGTTGACCCTGTGGTGGTAATTCCCGACATGGTTTCAAAAAAGGCATCGGTAAAACTGATTTCCCGCTCCAGAATGAACGGCAACGCGCCAAAAATACAGAGCACCACCCAACTCAGGTTGGTCAGCAGAAAAATCTCACGAGAACGCAGACGAAACAGATCCGGCCTGAAAAACCGCCAGATAAACAGCCCAGCAGCTCCGGTGATCATTGCCGACAGGGTAAAAGCCATCTGATGTGCCGGAGTCCCAAAAATCAAATTGGTCACCAGGGGGATGCACATCAAAGCAGACAGAACGATTAAAAATAATCCGATGACATACAGGACAGGAATATAAAGCATGGTCTGAACGGGTCTGGAAATCCTTTAACCCCAGCGTTTATCTGACACTGTGCGGGCATACAATATTTACTGAAAAAAGACCTTTTTCATACAGAACGATTATTGTCAGGGCGCCCTGGGCAGTCTGCAGGCATTTATACCTAACGCCCGTCAGCAAAACCTACCGCATCAAACCATTCAAAGGTATAAAAACAGCACCAGTGAGTATTCTCACGGTGCCGAATAACCATTCAATGAGAGTCACTGACTGAGGTCGATCCGGTATACCCCAAAGCCGGAAGCATCCTTGCCAACCTTCTCTACAGGGTACTGTGCCTGTTCTTTAATAAACGCTGACGCTTTCTCAGAGGGGGAGGTCTCAAAAGTGATGTTCAAAGGCGTGTCAGACTGGATAGGTGCCAGCCGCCAGTTGTTATCCGCTCTCGGTATGACCTGTCCCTTAGCCTCAGTCTGCGAAGAGATATAGTTGGCCAGAATCGTGCGGTTTTCATCCGGTGACGCAAAAGCAACAAAGTCATCCCCTGTACCTGCAAAATCACCCCCACCGTATGCCCGGTAGTTATTGGTGGCAATCAGGAATACCTGATTCGGATCTACCGCTTTTCCTTTATAGGTCAGCCCGGTAACCCGCTCATAGGCAGGATCGACTACTTCACCTTTTTCGTTGTACCGTGCAGGCTGAGTCACATCGATCTGGTATTGCACTCCATCCAGTACATCGAAATTATAGGTTCTGAACTCATCCCAGTTAATCAGAGGCTGGGGGCCTGAGCGATCAGGGTCAATCTGGTTGAACTGGCCCGCAGAGCGTTCCAGCCACTCCTTTACCTCACGGCCTGTCACTTTAACTGCCACCAGAGTGTTAGGATACAGATAAAGATCCGCAGCGTTACGGAAACTGAGTGTGCCGGCTTCCACTTCCGTGAAATTGGCCGGGTCATTCTTGCGCCCACCCACTTTGAAGGGGGCTGCAGCGGCCAGCACAGGAAGCCCTTCCAGGTCAGGATCCCCCTGAATAAACCGCTCCACATAATCAATCTGGGCATTATTGACGATTTGAATCGTCGGATCGTCCTGAACCAGGGCCAGATAACTGTACATCACATCAGAAGCCTTGCCGATAGGCTTGTTGACGAACTCACGGGTGCCCTTGTGCTCAGCTTCTACCGTCTCTACAAGCTGCTGGTCCGCCTTCACCAGAGCCTTTCCAGAAGCCCGGTCAAATACGGGGCGGGTAGTTGCTCTTCCGGAAACCACCTTCCACCGACCACTGCGATTATCCAGCTTCAGGTCAACCATGCCCAGGTGACTGCCCCAGCGGCCAGGCATAACAGCAGGAACACCATTAATGGTGCCCTCCTCCAGGTTCACCCCTTTGATTCCCGCAAACGCCTTCCCGGGAAAAACGCCATGGGAGTGGCCAAACATAATGGCATCCACCCCTTCCACCGTGGAGAGATAGTAGACTGAATTTTCCGCCATGGCCTTGTAAGGTTCTGTACTGAAACCGGAGTGAGGAATAGCAATAACCACTTCAGCCCCTTTGGCTTTCATCTCTGGTACATACTTTTCAGCAGCCTTGAGGATGTCGCCGGCAACCACTTTTCCTTCCAGGTTTTTCCGGTCCCACTGCATGATCTGGGGAGGCACGAAGCCGATATAGCCCACATTCACATTCTGCATGCGGCCCTCGGTGTCCTTAAACGACTGTTTTTTAATAATGTAAGGCTGGTAAAGGTGCTTTCCAGTAGCCGCATCCACCACATTGGCATTCACATAGGGGAATCGAGCACCATCAGTCGCCTTTTTGAGGAAGCTCAAGCCATAGTTGAACTCATGATTGCCAATATTGCCAACATCATAATCAAGCTGGTTCATCACTTTATACACGGGATGAACACGACCTTTCTCCAGCCCTTTGGCAGCCATGAAATCCCCCATGGGAGAACCCTGGATCAAATCCCCGTTATCCACCAGAACACTATTGTCTACCTCTTCCCGCGCCTGCCTGATCAGACTGGCCACCCTTACCAGACCAAACTGGCTGGTTGGCTGATCCTTGTAATAGTCATAATCCATCACATTGGTGTGGATATCGGTAGTTTCCAGCACTCTCAGATCTATAGTGGCAGCAGAAGCAAGGCCGCTAAATGAAAATAGGCCTGCCACCAATGTGGCGAACAGTGGCAATCGACAAGGGATCATGGAAGTACCTGCAGCTCCAGAAAAATATGGGACGAAAGTCTACGAACAACCCACAGAGCTGGGCATCAGGAACTGTCACACCATAGAGTGGTGAATGACTACGCCCTGAATATTGAACTCAGGCGCCCCTTATTTGTTTGAAGGAAACAGGGCGTTAAATCTCTGCATCTTCAGCTATCTGCAGGAACTCCACAGGTGCTCCGTTGTCTTCAATAAAAGCAACCCTGAGACCAGGAGAAGGGGAGTTGGGAGAAATAATCACGTTCTTTCCCTGAATAGCCTTATCAAGGTCATCCACCTCAAAGGCAACATGGGGAACGGTTTTCACCAGCTCAGGAAGCTCGCAATCATCATCAAACAGCATCCATTCTACGTTATACGGACTGGTTTCATAACCGCCTACCGACATTTTGAGATGGGGCAGATACCGCATCCCTTCTTTTTTCTCTTTGGTAGGAATGCCGAGGTGGTGGTATTTCATTGCTTAAAACACCTTCATAGTAAGAGGTTAACAAGAAGCTATAATAGTTGCATTTTCTAAACAAACATCCAACTTTCTGGATTTTAACTCAATAAATACTAATCTGATAACTCCCTATATTTATCATGAGAAAAGCCAGTGAATATCAGATCTATTTCTGTAGTTTCTTTATTCTTCCTGAAGATACTGACACCAACAACCACGCATGCTGATTTACTTCTCGACATTTCCCAAAAAGGAGAATTGCAACAGGCCAAGTCTGATGCACAGCTGATCAAAAGAACAGCTTCAGTAAAGGAGCTTCTGGCCACAGGACAGCTAACTGATGAACAGCATGAAAAAGCGAAGCAGTACCTTGTACTCGAAGCAACAGGTCATCTTCAGGCTCCCGTCAAATTTTCAGCCGGAACGCAACGATCTATGAAATTAGCAATGAGCACTCAATACTATAAAAACACAATGCAAATGTCAGATTTAATGACAGGGCGCTGTTCAAATTAAATGTTGCTAACATGGTCTATACTCCCTGAGCATGAGAATTGTCGTGTAAAGTGGAGTTCCAGCCATGAAACCTCAGCAATTCCAAGACATCCTGAAGTCCATACCCATGATGTCCCCAGAGCAGATCGGTGTCCTCCATAAAACTCTGCCGCCCTCACCCATTGCCGGTGATGCACAAGGTATTTCCGG
>NZ_JBLYZI010000176.1:0-5924 GCF_057680865.1 Endozoicomonas sp. Z74 | reverse complement strand
TAGCAACTCGTTACGAGCGGCTTCTGCGTAACTATACGGGAATGCTTCAAATAGCAGCCATCATGGTCTGGTTGGCATGAGTTTGAGTTAAAATCTGGCAGATCGGTTAGATGAGAACGCCGCCTAGTGTGGCCTTTTTTTATCCGCCTGGAATGCCTGGATAAGCGTTCTCTGCCAGAGTTCCCGGGAGCCATCGTCCGGTATTTTTTTCAGAGTATCCTGGCAGATATGGATCATGGCTTGAAGGATACTCTCTGCGGGGTAGTCCAGGTTTTCCAGCTGGCGGATAATCTCAACGGCCAGGGCGATATCTTCGGGTGCTTTATCCATCCTGTGTTCTCCCTATGTTTCCTTCACTATGGACATTCTTACTCATGCTGATGGAGCCATGATTTTTCAGGAGCTCCATCCGTGATTACTCCCCATGCCACTGATAGGCTTTCAGATTAACTCTGCCAGAGAGTAAGGTGATACCTTCTTTTTCCAGTCGGCGTTTTTGCTCGTTATAGCGGGCTGAGCCTTCTGGAAAAGAAATGTATCCCTTACTGTTAATGACCCGGTGCCAGGGAAGGTCGGTACCGGCGGGCAGTTGTTTGAGAACATTTCCTACGACTCTGGCATAACCTCTTGCTCCAACCTGTTCAGCCAGCTGTCCGTAGGTGACCACTTTACCGGTGGGAATCTGGCTGAGCAGGACCCAGATTTCAGTGGGAGTAAATGGGGTCGACAATCACTTTCTCCAGTTTTCTAAGATAGCTCTCGGATAGTGTTTAGTAGCATAACCTACTCTGACCCCTGTGTATCATTCCAGTGCCGGTTATCAGCAGATTGTCGTTGATTTGCTGGCCTGAAATATGGAATCCTGTCGCCCTGACCGTATCTACTGCCTTGAAACCGTGAAAACGGCTGAAATGTTTGTGAAATGTTAAAAAGCTGTCCATTAAATAATCAGGCTTGTTTTCAATCAGTGACCGGTTTCCGGAGTCCTGCTTTTCAGCAGGGTTACTGGTTTATTCACTGTCTGTCCGGGGGAATTTGAATCTATGCTGCTCCGCAGGAGCCTAGTCTGCTTGAAAAAAATGGCCGGGGCAGCCTTCAGCCTGCTGGTCGCTTTACCTGCCATGGCTGACACGCTCTGGCTGGATAATGGAGATGTACTCCGGGGGGAAATCCTGAAGCTTGATGCGGGAAAACTGAGTTTTAAAACCCAGTACGCAGGCACTATAGAGGTGGATTGGCGTTATGTAAAAACCATCGACTCCGACAAGTCGTTCTGGGTGAGCCTGATTGGAGAAAAGCAGGCTCATCTTCGGCAGTTTCAGGGGCAGGTGTCGGGAGTGGCGGTGGTGGATGAAAGCGGCCGAAAAAGGACTTTTTCGGCCGTATGGCCCGTGGCAGCGATTCATTTGAACAAGCCGACTCTGGCGGATACCTGGCAGGTTGGAGGAGACCTCGTTGCCACAATGGACAGCAAGTCCGGTAATGATAGAAAGCTGATCGTGGGGCTTGAGGGCAAACTCAATGTGGATGACCAGTGGAATAAAAACGCGTTTAACTGGGACATTGAGGTTGAAAGTGAAAAAGGGGTCAAAACCTCTGAATGGAAGCTCGGTTATGCCTACAGCCGGTATCTGGATGAACACTGGTTTGTCCAGGGGGCCGCGGACCAGGAGTTTGATTCGGATGCCGACCTGAGAACCCGGACATCACTCGGTGGCAGCCTGGGTTATCGCTTTTGGGAAACCGCAGAAGGTACCCTGAAAACCAGCGGGGGTATCAGCCGTTTATGGGAACGATACCAGATCACTGACACTCAGCAGGATTATGCCCTCACCTGGATTTTTAATTATCGAACCCGGCTGCTGGAGAATCTTGAATACAGCGCCAACAGCAGGACTTTTTTCCGGCTGAACCAGTCAACAACATTGATCAATATTACCCAGGGAATCAAGATCGGCCTCACGGACCGGGTCTCCTGGAACCTGACCCACACCCTGGACTATGACAGTGATCCAGTGGAAAACATCTACAAAACCGATAATCGGGTCAAAATGGGCATTGGCTACCAGTGGTGAGATCCGGCTCGTGATAAGCCACAGCATGCCGGAAGGCGATGTCTGGAGGGCGATAGTTGGCGACTTTTCACCAGGCGGCGACGAAAAGGAAAACGCCTTGGGGGAGGCAGGGCTTTGGGGCGCTCAAGGCTTCTCTGTTCCGCTTCTCTGTGTTCCTGAAGCGCTCTCATGGCCGTTTCCAGCCAGTTGGCGGCTTTAAAGAGCAGTGAATGTTTGCCAGGAGATTCAGACAGGGCAGGTTCCAGGGGAAAAATCAGGGTCTTTCTGACTTTCATGTGGCCATCAGTGTCCATTCTTCAAGGGGCTGTTCTGGTATTAGCGGCAGGGAAAGTCATTGATTAAGGTGGGGGCCTGTTATCGGGCACCCAACAGGTCGACAGGGCAAAGGCTCTGGCTAGCAGCCTGTCTGACTTATGCTTCCGAGCATAAAATTCAGTAGAACGAGTCAAATTTTTCGATGGATTCGTGCGAATAGTTGACCTATTTAATCGAATTCATCGGACAATTTGGCCGTTCTTTCTGGGTTTTAGGCCGGAATTGTCTTAAGTCCGACAGGCTGCTAGTCAGAGGTCAGAACAATCCGGTATCGGGCCTGGTTACTGGCAACCCGATCCATAGCTTCGTTGATCTGGCTTAAGGGCATGGTTTCGATCAGGGGGAGAATCTGGTGAATGGCTGCCATTTCCAGCATCTCCTTCATAAAATGCCGTCCGCCGACAATACTTCCGACCAGTTTTTTCTGACCAAATACCAGTGGCGACAGTGGCAGGCTTATTTGTTCAGAAGCGGGAATACCCACCACGCACAGCACTCCATCATTACTCAGTAAATTAAGGGCTGAAGGCCAGTCAATACCAGAAGGCGATGTGTTGATAATCAGTGCCTGACTGCCAGCGGCACTGTTAAAAGTGGCTTCATTAAATAGTTTGAAGTGATGAGCTCCAAACTCATGGGCTTCTTTCTCTTTATCCGGCGAGGTAGAGAAGGCAGTGACTTCTGCTCCCATGGCCCTGGCAAATTTGATGGCCAGGTGACCCAGCCCACCGATACCAAATACACCCACTTTCATTCCCGGGCGAGTGATATAGGTGCGCAGGGGGGTGTAGACCGTAATACCTGCGCATAACAGAGGGGCGGCATGGGCGGAATCCAGTTGGTCAGGAATTTGATAGGCAAAATCTGCCGGAGCTCGAAGCCGGTCAGCAAACCCACCGTGATGCCCTACGATCAACCCTGTGTATCCTTCGGCACAGATATTTTCCTGGCCTTCCAGACAGTGGCTGCAGACCCGGCAGGCATCGCGAATCCAGCCAAAACCCGCCCGGTCACCGATTTTAAACTGGGTGACCTGGGCACCAGTATCCGTCACTTTACCCACCACTTCGTGCCCTGGCACCAGGGGAAAAGTGGTAATGCCCCAGTCATTGTCGCGCATGTGCAAATCGGTGTGGCACAGGCCGTTATGGGTTACCTGGACTTCAATATCTTTTGGTCCCAGGGGGGCATGGTTGAAATCCTTTGTTGCATAACAAAGTAAGTGGGGTGTAGAGAAGTTGGTCGGCCAGGGAATAATAGTACAAATATCAGGTATTTCACTGGCCATACCTGCAGTCCAGTAAGCGCTCTTCTAATGTCTCTATCTGGGAATAAAGTTGTTTTTGGTTTTACATATGTGATAAATAAATGGGGTCAGATAAAACCGGGAAGTGAAATCAAGGTCACTGAACTTTTCCTGATTACCATCCAACCTCAGCTCGATTGCTCGGCTAAAATGACGACACTGGTTTTACGTTTGAGTGAGGTGTTGTTATGGCTAAGAACAAAATCCAGTTATAAAAAGGCTTGAGCATTACGGCTTTCCTTGGTCAGAACGGCGGCAAACATTATTGTACTCTTAAAACCCATGAGCTTTATCAGTGCATCCGTTGCTACCACCCGACCTCGCTTACCACTGAAACCATTATGGAGACTACAAAGTTTTCACTTACCACCTGGTTTTTTGGGCGTGTATCTCATGACCCAGACCAAGAAGGGAGTTTCTGCTCTTGAGTTATCCTGGCAGCTGGGCATCCAATACAACGTCTCATGGCATATGAAGCACAAGTTAATACAAGTTATGAAGGAGCGAGGCGACAGCCAGCCCCTGCAAGATCATGTTCAGATAGATGACGCCTACTGGGGTGGAGAAACATGGCGGTATGTGTGGTTGTGGTTCAGAAAACACCCTCCTCTTTTTCAACACTATCTTTACGAGTTCTGCTATCGCTTCAACATTAGGCAATGATAGAACGCCTGGCTGCATGGCCGCACGTAATACCAGAAAGGCTTCTCAAGCTGGCTGAGGCTCAGTGGTAATCAGGTGATTTTTTAAGGAAGCATTTCTCATTTTGACGAGTTCTGAATGAGAGCTATATTTCCTTTCTCAGGGATTGAGCTTATGTAATTAGGACGTTTGCTTATGATATAACTATGAAGGTGTTCAGGCAATGTTTATAAGATATCGCTGTTTAGGCATACCGGTATTGATACTGGTTTCTTTATACTCATCATTTTCATCTGCTTTTGAGTTTTACCTGTCAGATAAACTACTGCAGTTTACAGAGCAGGATGGTAGGGTTTTTGTTAGGCCTGTGGTTGATAATTATGATGATCTAACTA
The DNA here is from genome assembly GCF_057680865.1 of Endozoicomonas sp. Z74. Classification (NCBI taxonomy): domain Bacteria; kingdom Pseudomonadati; phylum Pseudomonadota; class Gammaproteobacteria; order Oceanospirillales; family Endozoicomonadaceae; genus Endozoicomonas; species Endozoicomonas sp. Z74. The sequence goes on along the minus strand of NZ_JBLYZI010000176.1, from coordinate 1,191 downwards.
TGGGGCACGAACAAGGTACATTGGATGTTCACCAAAGACTTGCATTTTATTTATTGCAATCTAATGGCTATTTAATTCTTGAAGAAGGGGTTGATTATAATCAAATTGTGCTGATTTATGAAGGTGAACAAACAGATCTCACAAATAGAGCTGTTTTGATCACTGGTGAATATGACTCTGGTATTAAAGGTGGTTTTGATTTTGAATATTCTCTATTTTTGAATCAACTGGTCGGTGATGTTGATTGGTTAACTTTTTCTGATGGAAAATTCTCTACCCGGGTTGGGGCGGCTTTAAATGCAGATGGTGTTCAGGCTATTCTACACATACTGCAGGGTGTTCCTCTGCCGTCAGAATTTTATGCGCAGGCTCCCAGTGATTTAATTGCACGAAACATCATGGCTCCTTGGACTCATCCTTTTTTCTTAATTCCAGGCAGCCGATTTCCTGCGTTCCCTACATACTGTCCTGATGATAAGAGAGATACAGGAGGTCGTACACATTATGCACAGCTGCAATTCATAGGAAGTCATGACAGGGGGGCTCTTTATTTCGATCAAAAAAAACATGTTCAATATTCAGAGAGTTTGGAATTTTGGGAGAAACGAGCAGTAAGAACAGATCAACATGGGGGGCTGGTTTATAGAAATGAACGGGATCGAGAGTTCACCAATAGCTTGGCTCGTTTTCAGTATGGCAGTCTGAGCGAGGTTGACCTGAAAAAGATTCCGGAGCAGAGAGAGAGAAAAAGAGCGTACAAGAAAAGGCTTGATGTGAGACTCTGGCGCTTTTTGGCTGATGCAAGATTCTGGCGCTTTTTTGCTGGCGAAAGATCTTCCTTGTTCGATCGGTTGAGCAAGCTTGTATGGCAGCGCCATGATGATAATGATGACGATCAAGATCAAGGCAGGCAGTCTATGGAGATCCCCAGTCCCCCATTACAACCCTATGTTGCACCAGTATCTGTCAGATAAGTGGTGAGATTGATGCTGTGTTTAAACCAGGGTTAAAAGCGTGAGATACATACTCTGGAAGTGCCATCTGGTCCCAGAGTATGTGTTATATGCATTAGTTCAGATCTGATCTGACAATTCCCTCTTCAAAAAAGGGAAGGGTTACCGATTTAGATAGAGGGTGAAATCACTGAAATCTAAATCGTAAAAAGGTAACCCTTATGATTCATACTAATCA
>NZ_JBLYZI010000175.1:0-6051 GCF_057680865.1 Endozoicomonas sp. Z74 | reverse complement strand
CCGGAAATACCTTGTGCATCACCGGCAATGGGTGAGGGCGGCAGAGTTTTATGGAGGACACCGATCTGCTCTGGGGACATCATGGGTATGGACTTCAGGATGTCTTGGAATTGCTGAGGTTTCATGGCTGGAACTCCACTTTACACGACAATTCTCATGCTCAGGGAGTATAGACCATGTTAGCAACATTTAATTTGAACAGCGCCGTTGCTGAAGGTGATCTGTCAGTAATGCCCACCTCCGATGCAGATGATCACTTAAGCAAACTCTGGTCAACCATCAAGGAGGCTGCAGACGCTGAGTGCGATCGAGATTATCCAAAGTCCATCTCTCTGCTTACCTCCCTTTCTCAGGAGTCTTATCAGAGATGGGTCAGAGCCATGCTACAGCAACGCCTCGCCTGGCTTAACCTCAGAATGTTGATCGAAGGGGTCTACGAGAGAGGAAGTGAAGCTGATTCTGCCTCCGCCACTGCACAGGAACTTACAGAAGCTGAAGTCGGTGCGGCTAGGGAAAAGTTAGTTAGTACCATACGCCAACACATCCTCTCTGGTCTTGAAGAGCTGCAAATCCAAATTTCATGGGATCATCTTCCTGGAATAAGCCCCTCTGAACACATTCAGGGTAAAGAAAACCGTCAGTTAGCCTCCCTTCTGGTGACCGCAAGCCACCTGTTCCAAATGGAAAATGATCCAGAATCCGCCAGGCGTTTAAGGTCAACTTATTCAACGTTAAACGCCATTGAAGACAAGCTAAACCCGCATCGCCACACCACACCACCCGCAACCAATCAGTGAATAAAAGGTTCTTGGGTGGGTGACAAACCATTTGGCTAAACCTAAGGCAATCAATAGAAGAAAATGTATCATTATCCCCCCATAATGCCCTGCCCGCTCCCTGGTTTTATTCCGATTGCCCTATTCATCACCCACAAACCCCAGCCTTTCTGATACCATGGCCCACCAGAACGAATAATCATTGGTCCGCTCTACATGCTGCAAGCTAAGCCAAATCAGAAGAACGCCCTGTCAACCCTGCAACAGCAACTGGAACATCACATCCTGATTCTCGATGGCGCCATGGGCACCATGATCCAGGGCTATAAACTGGAAGAGCAGGACTACCGCGGCCAGCGGTTCGCCCATCATACCTGTGACGTCAAAGGGAACAATGATCTTCTGTGCCTGACCCGCCCGGACATCATCCGTCAGATTCATCGGGACTATCTTGAGGCCGGTGCCGATATTCTGGAAACCAACACGTTCAATGCCACCACCATCGCCATGGCGGACTATGAGATGGAACACCTGGTACCGGAAATCAACCGGGAGGCGGCCAGGCTGGCCCGGGAGGTGGCCGATGAGTTCACTTGTGCCAATCCCCAAAAACCCCGTTTTGTCGCCGGAGTCCTTGGCCCAACAAACCGGACCGCCTCCATATCCCCGGACGTAAACAACCCTGGCTACCGTAACACCCACTTCAAGGAGCTGGTGACAGCCTATCAACAAGCGGCACTGGCACTGATTGAGGGCGGAGTGGACATCCTGCTGATTGAAACCATTTTCGACACCCTCAATGCCAAAGCCGCAATTTATGCGGTTAAAGACCTGTACGAGCAACTGGGTTTCAGTCTGCCCATTATGATTTCCGGCACCATTACCGATGCCTCCGGTCGAACCCTGTCCGGCCAGACCACTGAAGCCTTCTGGAATTCCGTTGAGCATGCTGAGCCCCTTTCTGTGGGCCTGAACTGCGCCCTGGGTGCCAGTGAACTTCGTCCGCACCTGGAGGAGCTGTCCAACTGTGCAGGCACCTTTGTCAGTGCCCACCCCAATGCCGGACTGCCCAATGCCTTTGGTGAATACGACCAGAGCCCGGAGGAAATGGCAGATATTGTCGCAGAGTTTGCCGAATCCGGCCTTATCAATATCATCGGTGGCTGTTGCGGAACCTCCCCGGCTCATATCAAGGCCATTGCTGAACGCATGACGTCCATTGCCCGGCGGAAGGTTCCTGATATTCCCGTTGCCTGCCGGCTCAGTGGTCTGGAGCCGTTTAATATTGGCAGTGACTCCCTGTTCGTCAACGTGGGAGAACGCTGTAACGTAACAGGCTCTGCCCGTTTCAAGCGATTGATTGTTGAAGAGGACTACGACACCGCCCTGGATGTGGCCCGCACCCAGGTGGAAAACGGTGCCCAGGTGATCGATATCAACATGGACGAAGGCATGCTGGATGCAAAGCAGGCCATGGTCACCTTTCTTAACCTGATGGCGTCAGAGCCGGATATCTCCCGGGTGCCGGTCATGGTGGATTCCTCCAAATGGGAGGTGATTGAGGCAGGGCTTCAGTGCATCCAGGGCAAGGGGATTGTTAACTCCATCAGCCTCAAAGAGGGCGAGGAAGCCTTTCGGAAGCACGCACAGCTCTGCCGTAATTACGGTGCCGCAGTGGTGGTGATGGCCTTTGACGAGCAGGGACAGGCCGATACTGAAGCCCGCAAGAATGAAATCTGCCAGCGCTCCTATGACATCCTGGTCAAAGAGTTGGGCTTCCCTCCCCAGGACATTATTTTCGACCCCAATATTTTCGCCGTCGCCACGGGGATTGAAGAACACAACAACTATGCCGTCGATTTTATCAATGCCGCCCGCTACATTCGGGAAAACCTGCCCCATGCCCTGAGTTCCGGAGGAGTCAGTAATGTCTCCTTCTCCTTCCGGGGCAATAATCCGGTCCGTGAAGCCATTCACGCGGTTTTCCTGTATCACGCCATCAAGGCCGGGCTGACCATGGGCATCGTCAATGCCGGCCAGTTGGAGATCTATGAAGAAATCCCCCCTGAACTGAGGGAAAAGGTCGAGGACGTCATCCTCAACCGTTCTGAAGAAGCCACCGAAGCACTGTTGGCCATTGCCGACCAGTTTCGTAGCGGCAGTGCCGGTGAGAAAAAAACCGAAGACCTCAGCTGGCGGGAATGGCCGGTCAGCAAACGACTGGAGCATGCCCTGGTCAAAGGCATCACCACTTACATCGTGGAAGACACAGAAGCGGCCAGGCTGGAAGCCACCCGCCCCATTGAGGTGATCGAAGGGCCATTGATGGATGGCATGAATGTGGTGGGTGACTTGTTTGGAGAAGGCAAGATGTTCCTGCCCCAGGTAGTGAAAAGCGCCCGGGTGATGAAGCAGGCGGTAGCCCACCTGGTGCCGTTTATAGAAGAAGAGAAAGACGAGCACACCCGCTCCAATGGCAAAATCCTCATGGCCACCGTAAAGGGCGATGTACACGACATTGGCAAAAATATTGTGGGTGTGGTGCTGGCCTGTAATAACTTTGAAGTGATCGACCTGGGAGTGATGGTGCCCTGCGAAACCATCCTGAAAACCGCCCTTGAAGAAAAGGTGGACATCATCGGCCTTAGTGGCCTGATCACCCCCTCCCTGGATGAGATGGTGCATGTGGCCAGCGAAATGCAACGCCAGGGAATCAAGCTGCCATTGATGATCGGTGGAGCAACCACCTCCAGGGCACACACCGCAGTCAAGATTGAACCCCACTATCAGGATGACCTGGCCATCTATGTGACCGATGCCTCCCGCAGTGTGGGCATCTCCACCCGGCTGATGAGTGGCGAGCTCAAACCTGCCCTGGTTGAAGAAACCCGCGCTGAGTATGAAAAGATCCGGGAGCGCCATGAAAAGCGGGGCAATAAGCGGGCCCTGCTTACCTATTCAGAAGCCCTGGATAACGCCTTCAGGCCGGACTGGGAAAACTACCAGCCTCCCATTCCCGCCTTTACCGGCATCAAAGTGTTTGAAGATTACCCGCTGGCGGAACTGGTGGATTACATCGACTGGACACCGTTCTTTATCACCTGGGACCTGGCGGGCAAATACCCCGCCATTCTTGAGGACGAAGTGGTGGGGGAGGCCGCCACCAGCCTTTACCAGGATGCCCGTGAAATGCTGGACAGACTGGTCAGTGAACGGCTGATCCGTGCCCGGGCGGCGATCGGATTCTGGCCCGCCAGCCAGGTGAACCAGGATGACCTGGAACTCTATACCGACGACAGTCGTTCAGAAGTTCGCGCCCTGCTCCATCATCTCCGTCAGCAAAACCCGAGACCGGAAGGCAAACCCAACTACTGCCTCTCAGACTTTGTGGCCCCCAGGGAGAGCGGGATCAAGGATTATGTAGGCGGATTTGTGGTCACTGCCGGTATTGGAGCCGATGAATTGGCCAGAACCTGGGAGGAAGCCGGTGATGACTACAACAGCATCATGGTCAAAGCTTTGGCAGACCGACTGGCAGAAGCCTTTGCTGAAGCCATGCATGAAAAGGTGAGGAAAGAGTACTGGGGCTATGCAGAAGAAGAGCAGCTGGACAATGAACAGTTAATTCGGGAGCAATACAAAGGGATTCGCCCTGCCCCCGGTTACCCGGCCTGCCCGGATCACACGGAAAAAGCGACACTGTTCCAGCTGCTGGAAGGGGATAAAAATGCGGGGGTGTCACTGACCGAGCATTTTGCCATGATGCCCGCCGCCAGTGTCAGTGGCTGGTATTTCTCACACCCGGACTCAAAATACTTTGGCCTGGGTAAAATTGGCAGGGATCAGTTAAACGCCTACGCCCGGCGAAAAGGCATCACTCAGGAAGCCGCAGAACGCTGGCTAAGGCCTAATCTTTCATAACCGTCAAAAGCCCGCGAAGAGCAGATACCTTCCCCGTTTTAGGGGAAGGGCTGCATATCGAAATTGAACTTTCCTCTTGGGAATGCTCTCCCTGCCACTGATTAGATAGCCAGTACCTTAAAAAGAGTCAGCAGAGTCCGATCCCCCCTGGCTTTCCCTATAAATACAGAGTACTTCCAACTCCTTTGGGTTAAGCTTTTGGTTAATCAGTTCTAACATGTTTTTTATCGTTGAAGTGCCGATGGCAAAAACTTTTTTAACCACTATCACACACAATGCAACTTGCCTCTGTGAAGCATTAATCCGAAATTTAGTGAATACTACCTGAAAAATGCCACCTGTTGCCTCTGCGAGTATCATCAATACATTCGAACCAGACAATACTGATGACTCAATAGTGGCTGCAATCAGTTCAATATTTTCCCCCCAAAAGGATTCATAAACACCCTGTAATTGAAATTGACGTAACTCCATTTCATGCGAAAATGGGCCTTGAAAAAAAGCCACCCTGTTCTGAACCCTTGGATATTGCAGTTTTTCTAACAGTGAGTTGGTAAATACAAAATACCTTAATACGTTTTCACTACTATCCAGATCTCTCAAGTACTCCCCCCCAGAGTTCACTACCCAATCCACAAGAATCCTGAGCTTTTCAGTGATCGCATGAGACATAAGTACCTGCCTAGAATTCATCGAATGCAGATGATGAGTGGAAACGATGTCTTTCATGAGCTCTTCAGGATTCTCCCCGAGAGAGAGCCTTGTCATCATGTGCACTTGATCTTCTTCACTCATTTTCCCTATATAATCATAAATACTGTGCTCTCCACCCCCTGCACTATTGACCTGCTCCATCCTGAGCACAAGCACAGGAATAATCCCCCTGCATGTAGGGCAGATGAACCCATCCCCACCTCTATACTCAGTAAATGATTTAGTACATTTATTACAGTAGTTATCCATAGCAAATAAATTTACTGAATGAAACATACTTATAAAAAAGACAGCTTGAAACAAACGTCGCCATGGCCTTTCCAAACAACTTCTTGTCATGTATGAATACCCGGTTCAAGAAATACTCTAACACATTAGCAAAAGCTCAAAGCCTGTTTTCAAAGCAGTATCGAGATACTCTATGGTGGACCCCATTGTCTAGACCACAAGATCCACTTTTTAAGTTATGTTCCGACTGTTGTTGAAGTCCTCAGCCAAAGTGTATTGCCTGAGGTGTTTTATAGTTCAGTGATTGATGTAGCCTTTCAGTATTGTAGAACTGGAAGTATTTTTCCAGCCCTTGGTACAGCTCGGCTACCGTTCTGAATTCGTTTAAATAGAGCCACTCATATTTCACAGA
>NZ_JBLYZI010000174.1:0-6166 GCF_057680865.1 Endozoicomonas sp. Z74 | reverse complement strand
AACCTTCTCAAGCTTGATACTTCAGTGAAGGCTGGTATCAAGAACAAACGTAAAACCTGTGGCTGGGATGAAGACTATATGATGAAAGTGCTTGGGCTGATTGATTCTTGATCATGTTTTTGCCCTGTCACCGATAGCGAGTTTGGCCAAAAACGCAGAACAACTTGCAAAGAACGCTTTCTGGGAAAGTTAATCGACCTCCGGAGAGCCAGAGGCTTATTTGATGACGCCCTCAAAGGGCTTTTATTGCGCCCAAGGGCGCTGATCAGAATCCAGGCTCCAACCCTCACCCAAACCCTCTCCAAGCGGGAGAGGGCTTTCAATATTGGCACCGTCAACACCCTCTCCCTCTGGGAGAGGGCCGGGGTGAGGGAAAGCCATTAACCATTCAGGGCAGAGTTAGCAGGATCAGCTACCGAAGCCTCGATCAAACCTATGGGAGTCTCCCCGGCATAGCCGGGGGTTTACCTAATGATTAATTAAAAACTTATACCATGACATATAGCTTATTGATGTCACAGAGCCTTATCACTCGAAGCCAGATAATGACAGTGCCTTATACACAGGATAATCATAATCCAATCCCATTGTTTTCAAAGAAGTTTACGGACCAAGTTTTATGAAAACAAATTGTTCATCGAGGGGAAATCACCAGAATCAGAAGTATATGCCTTGAATTTATGCCGCTATAATCTCTTTGACAATGGGTCTGGAAGGATGGAATCTATCATCACTTTTAAATTTTGAATGTTTAAGGAGTTGCATTAATAACATTTGCTATCGAATTTAATTTTCTGTCTAAAGACTTCAATCATACTCCCTAGCAACCTTATCTACTCGGAGAAATAATGACGCTCATCACTGATTACTGAACCGGGAGCCGTAAGTTGTAAAGAAGCAGCAATCAAAAGGCAGCTTAAAAAAAGAATATTAGTCCCTGACACCGGGTTTCTTTATACTGGCACCCAATATTCAGCAGCCCCAGCGGAGCAATAGGATGTCAGTAGCTGAGCACCAGACACCAACCAAAAGCGTCATCTGCGATATTGATGGCGTTATCCTCCACGACAACAAAATTGTCCCCGGCGCAGATCAGTTTATTCATGACCTTCTGGAGCGGGACATTCCGTTGCTGATGCTGACCAACTACCCCTCCCAGACTCCGAAAGATCTTCAGAACCGCTTTGCCTCTGCAGGGATCAAAATCCCTGAACATCACTTCTTTACTTCCGCCATGGCCACGGCGGAGTTTCTTAAGCGGCAGGATGGGCATAAGGCCTTTGTTATTGGAGAAGGGGCCCTGGTGCATGAACTTTACAAAGCCGGTTTCACCATGACGGACATCAATCCGGATTTCGTTGTTGTGGGGGAAACCCGGAACTTTAACTGGAACATGATTCACACAGCGGCCAAATTCGTTGCCCGGGGGGCACGCTTTATCGCCACCAACCCTGATACCCACGGGCCGGATATGTCACCTGCCTGCGGAGCCCTGTGCGCCCCTATTGAGCGAATCACTGGGAAAAAACCTTTTTATGTAGGAAAACCCAGTGCCTGGATTATCCGGGCCGCCCTTAATCAGATGGAGGCTCATTCTGACCACACTCTGATCGTTGGGGATAACCTGCGTACGGATATTCTTGCCGGTTTTCAGGCGGGCCTGGAAACGGTACTGGTGCTCTCAGGCGTCAGCAAGACAGAAGATATTGAACAGGTGCCTTTTAAGCCAAACCATATCTTTTCGTCCGTGGCAGAGATCAATCTGTTTCAATAAAACAGGTGGTCCGTAAAGCACATATCCATAACGGAAAAAACATTTTGCTCACCCATGAAAACGGGAAGACAAACTGTTTTTCACTGCAAAAACGCCCGCTGAACCAGGCTTACCATGACCTTATCTGGAAGGTGGGCTTTTGCTTTTAATACCCGGGCCTTTTATGGTACAAACGTACCAAATAACAAATACTGCCATTCTGACTGGCTTATAAAAGCATGCCAATAACCACTGGAAATGCCTTATCCGAAGGCTATTTTACCCAGATGAGCCAGGCCCTGGCGGAAGCAGGGGCTTTTCGTCCCACTCTGGTTGTGGACAAACAACGCCTGGACCATAACATTGAACAACTGATGTCGGTTATCCACCGGGGCTTTGACTTCCGACTGGTGGCCAAGTCCCTGCCCTGCCTGCCTTTGCTGGACTATATTTTGTCCCATACCGGCACCCGAAGGCTCATGAGTTTCCACCTGCCTTTTCTGGCTTACCTCACCGAGCAGATACCTGATGCCGATATTCTGATGGGCAAGCCGATGCCGGTAGAAGGTGTCCGCCAGTTCTATCAATGGCACAGCCGTCGGATCAGCCCCGGGTTCTCCCCTGCCCGTCAACTGCAATGGCTGGTCGACAACAGCGAGAGACTCCAGCAATACCAGTCTCTGGCCCATGAGCTTGATACCTTTGTTAATATCAATCTGGAAATCGATATTGGCCTGCATCGTGGGGGATTTTCCGACATCCGCTCCTTCAAAAAAGCACTGGGGCTTATCCGTCACTCTGAAAAACTGCGGTTAGCGGGCCTGATGGGTTACGAAGCCCATATAACGAAAATACCTGCTCTGCTGGGTGGCAGCAGGAAAGCCTTCCGTAATGCCATGGCCAGTTATCAGCAATTTGTAGACGCCCTTCATGAGGCAATGGGGGAAGAGGCATTGCAGAGCCTGACCCTGAATACGGGAGGCAGCACAACTTACCCCCTTTATAAAAAGCCCGGCCTGGTGAATGAAATTGCCACGGCATCGGCCCTGGTTAAACCCTCCGACTTTGATGTCGTCACCCTCGACCATCACCTGCCCGCGGCATTTATTGCAACACCGGTACTCAAAACCGTAAAGAATCCGGAATTGCCAATGGCCTCAACTCTTTCAAAAGGGCTTAGAACCCTTGGCTTGCTGCCCGGGAAAGCCTGTTTCATTTATGGCGGCAACTGGCTGGCAGAGCCCTGTTTTCCGGAAGGCGCAAAAAAGTCGAAAATACTGGGTCACTCCAGTAACCAGGAGATGTATGAGCTCAGGCCCGACAGCTCCCTGAAAGCCGATGACTTTTTCTTTTTCCGGCCAACCCAGAGCGAAGCCGTTTTCCTGCAGTTTGGCAATATCGCCGTGTACGACAATGGACAAATTATAGACTGGTGGCCAGTGTTTGAGTCTGCGGATTTACTCCAGATTTAAATGGGTAACCCGACGGAAACAACAACAAAAAGAATACCAATAAGGATCCATGATGTTACTTGCATTTGCTTACCTGACCCTGCCTGCATTGCTGATTTTGCTGTGTCAGCGGTTTACCTTTCTGGACAAACTGGGCGTCGTGGTGCTCTCTTTCGGGCTAGGAATGGGTATTGCGGCCACCCTCGATATTCACCTTCTATTCCCCGCTGAAGTGGCAGGGCCGATCCAGACAAACATCACTGAAATCAGCATTGCCCTGGCGCTTCCCCTGCTGCTTTTTTCAATCAATGTCAAAAGTGCCCTGAATATGGCTGGGGACACCCTTAAAGGAATGCTGCTGGCGTTGCTGTCAGTGGTTCTGGTCAGCACGGTGGGAGCACTGGTTTTCAATGATCAGGTGGAGAGTATCTGGCAGGTAGCAGGCATGTCAGTTGGAGCCTATACCGGTGGCGGCCCCAATATGGCAGCGATTAAAACCGCCATTGAAGGTAAAGAGTCAATATTCATGACCATGGTCACCTATGACATTCTGTTCTCAGCGCTCTACCTGGTGTTTGTGATTACGCTTGGCAAACGCCTATTTGGTCTGCTGTTACGCCCTTATCAACCGCTTCAGAGCCCTGATAGCTGCCCTCCCTCAGGGGGAAGCAATGACATGGAACATATGGCCGACGAAACCGCCAATAGCTATAAAAGCCTGGCAAACCTGAAGCAGCTCCCACAAACTCTTGCCGCCCTTCTCTGCTCAGGAACGGTAGTAGCGGCTTCACTTGGGCTGGCCAGCCTGATGCCGGAAACAATGAAATCCACCACCACCATTATTGCCATTACCACCCTGGGCCTGGTGTGCTCTTTTATTCCCAGGGTCCGGGCGCTGGCCAACAGCTTTCAGCTGGGGATGTACCTTATCCTGGTATTCTGTTTCACCATGGGAACCATGACCGATACCGGCGTCATCACCCGGCTTGATTATGCCCTGGCTGGCTACATCACCTTTATCCTGGTGGGCTCACTGACCATGCAGGCAATATTGTGCAAGCTGTTCAGGGTGGATACCGATACTTTCCTGATCACCTCCTCAGCCGCCATTATGTCAGTGCCCTTTATTCCGGTGATTGCCGGAGCCCTGAAAAACCGGGAAATTCTGCTGCCCGGATTTGCTGCCGCCATTATTGGTTATGCAGCAGGCAACTATCTGGGCATTATCGTGGCCAATGTAAGCCGATGGCTGGTGACGGTCTGACCTGAGCCTACCCACTGGAAAAACACTTCAGACCGTTGAAAGGCCTCCCTTCCCGGTGAGCTAAAGTAAATAGGATTTCCTATTTTCAATAAGAAGGGAGTGCCACTATGATCTCAGGAAATGATGGATCCAAATCCACAGAATTCACTCACCAACACCAGCACCGTCAAGAAACTGACGATTCATCCCGAAAATACACAAAACAAGTTCCGGGAAAGGATGGTGATAGTAAAGCAGACAAAACCAACTTAAGGGATCGAATCTTCAGCAAAGGCACCAACCCTGGCGGCACACGCCCAAAAACAAAAAAATCCGATTTCAGCCAGGCCTTTCATCCCTCCAGAATGGGGGGAGAAGTTATGCAAATGGAATTTACGAAAACCATTGCAGATCAGCAAAAAAAGATTGAAGACCTGAAGAAAGAAATTGATGGGCTCCAGAGCTATATTGGAACTCTCGAACTTGAGCTCAGAGGCAGGATATCAGGACAGGATGATCAACCAAACCCCGTTAAACACGATAAGCAAGCCACCGGGCAAGATTTTGGGTTGCTGGAGGAAGAAAACACGGTACTGAAAATCCAAAAGAATTCCCTCGAAGAAAGAAACAAAAAACTGGAAGCAGAGCTCGAAAGACTGAGAACTGGATCCCAATTTTCATCAGCACATCAAGGTGAAACACCTTCTCCTCAAGACTACGGTTTTTTACAGGAGAAAAGCAGTATGCTTGAAAGTAGGCTTACCGAAACCGAGCAACAAAATAGACAGCTGCAACAGGAAGTTCAGGAACTCAAGAAAGCGCTTTCCGCTGCCGACGAGAGGCAGGAAACTGACTTTATGCATATCCAGACTCTGAAACAACAGTTGAACACCAAGGATGACCAGAAAATTGCCAGTACAGAAGGATCCCTCCTTATCAATGGAAAGCTCTGCACAGAGATTGACTTAAGTAAAATGCTGGGAGCTATTTATGAGGACGAATGGACAGATGCTGAGAGCTTTCTGGAGACCCTTGGTTTATCGGAGGATGAATCTCAGGAAATACTCTATGCCCAGTTTAATCGAATGTACAGGTATGCGTCACAGTACGCTACAAAATTCAGTGACCATATAAGCAGTGGGCATGACCTGATGCAACCTTTGTTTGCTGGTCAATACATGCCAAATGGCGGTGTAACCCCAGGACATAGAGAGCAGGGAAGAATGATTACAGCCTCAAAACCTGCATTGGAATTACTTATAAAAACAGCAGGCCCGGCAGGTGCCTTGCTCTATCACAGAGAGGCGATTGCCGATGTCTCAGAAGAATATCGGACATACCTTAAACAAGAAGGCACAGACAAGCCTCTAACTAAATACCTTGGAAAATGCTTTGATGTCGTATACTACATGCACTTAATGACCCCACACCCTGAGCTATCGTTTCCACGAAAAAATGACCCTTTTAAAAGGAAAGAACTGGATCGCATCGGTGGGGACAAACACAATAGAACGGCGCTGTTCAAATTAAATGTTGCTAACATGGTCTATACTCCCTGAGCATGAGAATTGTCGTGTAAAGTGGAGTTCCAGCCATGAAACCTCAGCAATTCCAAGACATCCTGAAGTCCATACCCATGATGTCCCCAGAGCAGATCGGTGTCCTCCATAAAACTCTGCCGCCCTCACCCATTGCCGGTGATGCACAAGGTATTTCCGG
>NZ_JBLYZI010000173.1:0-6296 GCF_057680865.1 Endozoicomonas sp. Z74 | reverse complement strand
TGATTAGTATGAATCATAAGGGTTACCTTTTTACGATTTAGATTTCAGTGATTTCACCCTCTATCTAAATCGGTAACCCTTCCCTTTTTTGAAGAGGGAATTGTCAGATCAGATCTGAACTAATGCAAAAGATCATAATAATTTTTCAGTTACTTCAATTTTGTCCCGCTGGCAGATTAAAAAGGAAGCAATCCCAGTAGTACTGCTCCAGCTCCGCCAGCTTCATCTGTACATCCGGAGCCTTCCATTTTACCGAGCTCTTCATAAAAATTACTGTATTTTTTCTCGAGCATGCCGCTGTAAACCCGGCCTTTTTCTTCGTAGAAGTTGCTGTATTTTTGTTCAATAAAGCCGTTGCTTACTTTTCCGATTTCTTCGTAAAAGTTACTGTGTTTTTTCTCTATGCGCCCATTTTGTACACGGCCGACTTCTTCGTAAAAGTTACTGTGTTTTTTCATGACAATGTTGTTTTGAACCTTGCCCAGCTCTTCATAAAAGTTGCTGTGCTTCTCCATGATTATGCAGTCGCCATAGGCATGCGCCTGACTGGTCCCTGCAGTGAGAGCAAGAGCGCCCAATATAGATAACATGACTTTTGACTGATGGGTTCTCAGTTTCATATGCCTTCTCCTTTTTGATGGCTTTTTTTTATTCGCGCAGTTATTATGAACGCCAATTACTTTTTGTTAAAGCAGATCTATAAAAATAATGTGAATAAAGGACAAAAAATGCGCAGGAAAAAGTTGGCAAGTCGAGATTTTTAGGTCAACGTACTGGCACATGCTAAATCATGTGTCCTGATTCGTACGAAGCTTTCATAAATCCTCTACACCAAACCTGTCACTGACACACTAGGTTTGTTTATCCAGGCAATACTCGACTATCTCGAACAGCAGGTTAACTTTCTCAATCTTCAGTAAGGGCGTCGAAAGAGTCACGTGCTTGATACGACGGCTACTAAACATACGAAGCAGGTTCGCATGGCGATCAGTGGTTTCGTTACCTGGAAGAGGCTGGGGCAATTCACTTTCTGAATAAAGCCGTCATGCACACTTTTCACGATGATATGAACGAGAAAGTCCCCCCAGCAGCTGGTGATTTGATTTCCACTTAGGTTGGTTACCCTGAATTTCAAGCCGTTCTGGGAAAGCTGATGATAATCAGAGAGTCGTTGTTAAGGGGGCAGGACAGATACTCTAAAGCAATGTGGCTGCTCGAACTTGCTGAGTTGACCAGAAGCACCTCGAGTATGAATATGCAAACTATTACTAGTGGATTTTAAGCTGTTACCCACTATCACTTCTTGGGCTTTAATAGTTGCCAGCTAAACACGCGGAGTGAACTATTGAATATGATAATGAATAGAAAAAAAAGAATAGCGGTTGGAATAGTCAGTCCAATATTTATTGGTACTATTGTTCTTATTTTATATGACAGAATTTTCGCAAGTGGGTTTGGCATGGGTGGGCCTCTCTATATTGAGGTGTTTTTCTATGTTTTTTTTGGCTTTATGTTTATTGGTATTCAATCAATTGTGTCTTCATTTGTTATGGAGTACTTGGTGATTGTAAAAACAAATAATAGGGCCTATATTGTTTTTTCAGGTGGGGTTCTTGGTTATTTAAGTATTACATTATGGAATATCACTGCCTATCAGGTTGGCCTGATCGGGGCTTTTATTGGTTGTATAGTGGCTTTTATTTTGTCGTTAATAAAGAAAAATTGATAATGAAGTGGAGTTAATGATGGCCACCAATTTATTCTTATTTAAAAATATAGTTTATGCTATCGCATGATTATTTTAAAAAGTTGGATATTCTTTTTTGGTCGGTTTATGAATTAGCCGATATGATTTCCTGTGATATCAGAGCTTGTCGGAGCACTGGCTCTGCACTATTTATTGAGCTTGTGTTCCAGGGTGTACGTATTTCTACTAAGGCTTCTAAAGCAAGATTGTGTTGCCGGGGTTTAGAAGGCAGGATGATCTTAGTAGAGCCTTTACCCGTTTGTTTTTGCGGCTCAGTCATTTTGAGGCTGTGGCGCTGTGCAATAATTGAACACTACTGAAAGAGATTGTTGGATGAAGCTTGAAGCCATTCTGTGGGATTATGATGGTACCCTGGTCAATTCTGTTCGCAAGAATATTGAAATTACAAAATCCATTCTGTTGGAGGTTGCACCTCATCTAACCGGAGAAAATCTGCCCAAATACCTGTCCAGTGAGACGGATTATCAGGTGGCGAATCACACTGCCAGAAACTGGCAGGAGCTTTATCTTGAGTTTTACGGTTTGACTGAAAACGAAATGCTAAAGGCTGGTGCTCTGTGGGCGGAATATCAAAGGAGCAATACAACTTGTGTTCCCCTGTTTGACGGGATCAGTGCGGTTATTAATCGGTTCTCAAGCTGCCCCCATGGAGTATGCTCTCAAAACTCAACTGCAAACATATGGCGTGTTTTAAAGCAGAGCACTCTTGATCAGCGTTTCCGTGGGGTTGTGGGTTATGATGATGTTGAAAGTCACCATCAGAAACCCAATCCCCAGTCAGGGCTTAAATGCTTGAGTGATATGTTTGGTCATACTGATATCAGGCGGGTTATGTATGTGGGGGATCATGAGGCGGATGTGCTGTTTGCCAGAAACCTTCAGGAAGCACTTGGCGACGGTGCACAGGTGATTTCAGTGGCTGTTGCATACAGTGGTGCCCAGCCGGAGAGCTGGGCTGCAAAAGCTGATCATGTGGCCTGTAGCGTATCGGGCTTAGCTGCGATTATGGAGCTATATGGTGCCTGATGGGCCAGGGAGGAAATAAACCGTGATGTATAAAGAGGTGTCGCCTGATCAGGCACCTATACACCTGTTGCTTGAAGCGGATCCATCGAAGCAATGTATTCTGGAATATCTGGAGGGCGCTTGGTGTTTTGTGGCCTGTGAGCAGGAGGCAATATTGGGAGTCTGTGTGATGCAGGAAATAGAACCAGGCCGGGCAGAGCTGTTTAATATTGCGGTGGATCCAACACGACAGGGACAGGGCATTGGTTCCGGGCTGCTCCGTTATGTGCTGTCTTGCATGAGGGACAGACAGGTTCGATGGGTTGAGCTGGGCACCGGAACGTTCGGGTATCAGCTGACCTTTTATCAGCGCCATGGATTTCGGGTAAAGGGCGTGATTCCGGATTTTTTTGTTGAGCGTTACCCCCAGCCAGTGTTTGAAAATGGCCTTCAACACAGGGATATGCTTCGCCTGGCTTGTGATCTTGGAGACTCAGCCGCGCAAGGAGTGGGTGAGAGAGTATGATCAAATGTGATTGATGATGTGCTTCAGGCATTGACCCTTATCAACTCAATGACCAGCAAATAGCCGTATAAATAGTGTACGGGAATGATTGCAGGCTCAGCTTTTCGTTGAAAGACGACTGTCTCAGGGGGGAAGTGGGCGGCTGAAGTTTTGCAGGCGATGATTCCTGTGGGGGAAGGCTGTTGAAAGTCAAGGTCTGTAGCAAGATATTCTGGGGTGAGTTAAGGATGGGTTAAGGAAGAGTTAAGGAAGGGTGCTGTTTAATCATGATCCTTTGTATTGACTGAATAAATCGCGATAAACATCACCTTAGCCGTCTTTCTGTAGCAAGAAACACTGTTATTGTTCATTCCGCAGAAGTATATGGCGTTACGATTTACAGGTCTTATTTGTCTATCCCCCCGTTCCTGTTTATAAACAGGAGTGAACCAGAGGGTAGGCAACAGCCCGGTTCAGGGAATGAGAGGGTTGCTGCATTGGAGAGAGCTACTTCGGTGGTTCCTCTGAAAATGCCTTGCAGCCTGTCTGACTTATGCTTTCGAGCATAAAATTCAGTAGAACGAGTCAAATTTTCCGATGGATTCGTGCGAATAGCCGGTCTATTTAATCGAATTCATCGGGGCAGTCTTGAACCGCTCATGGCTGCGGCCGTTCTTTCTGGATTTTAGACCGAAATTGTCGTAAGTCCGACAGGCTGCCAGTAGGGCGAGTACCAAGGCCTATGGCCCTGGCTCTGATAAAAATCCAATGTTGTACAGCAGGTAAAGCATGAGTCAAGCCCAATCTTTTTATTCCCGGATGACAAGCACCAGCCTGGTGCTGAGGATCATTATCGGTATTGTCCTGGGCGCTGGCCTGGCGGTGATATCCCCGGAATCAGCCATTTCCATCTCTTTTCTTGGCTCCCTGTTCGTGGGTGCTCTGAAGGCCGTTGCCCCGATTCTTGTCTTTGTTCTGGTGGCCTCTTCCATTGCCAATCAAAAGCAGGGGCAGCACACCAATATGCGCCCGATTGTTGTGCTTTATCTATTGGGTACTCTGGCCGCTTCTGTGGTGGCCGTGTCCATGAGCTTTATGTTCCCGGTGACGTTGACCCTGGTGACCAACAGTGCTTCGGCGGCCCCTCCCCAGGGGATTGCTGAAGTATTGAATACGTTGTTGTTCAAGATCGTTCAGAATCCGGTTGAGGCTCTGTTGACCGGCAACTTTATCGGCATTCTGGCCTGGGCGCTGGGTCTTGGAGTTGTGCTCCGCCATGCCGCAGAGTCCACCAAGGTGATGCTTCATGATGTGTCCGTGGCAGTCTCTTCCATTGTCAAGTTTGTGATTCAGCTGGCGCCAGTGGGGATTTTCGGCCTGGTGGCCAATACCATTGCCCTGACCGGTTTTGAGGCACTGGTAGGGTATTCCCAGTTGCTGGTGGTACTGGTGGGCAGCATGTTGATTATTGCCCTTGGGGTGAACCCGGTGATTGTTTATCTGAAAACCGGTCAAAACCCCTACCCGCTGGTACTGCGCTGCCTGCGTGAAAGTGGAGTGACCGCTTTCTTTACCCGGAGTTCTGCGGCCAATATTCCGGTGAATATGCAGCTGTGCAAAAACCTTGACCTCCATGAAGACACCTACTCTGTCTCTATTCCTCTGGGCGCTACTGTCAATATGGGCGGGGCAGCTATCACCATTACCGTGATGACCCTGGCCGCTGTCCACACCCTGGGTATTCAGGTGGATATTGCTACGGCTCTGGTGCTGAGTGTGATTGCGGCAGTCTCAGCCTGCGGTGCTTCTGGCGTGGCGGGTGGTTCTCTGCTGTTGATCCCTCTGGCCTGTAGCCTGTTTGGTATTCCCAATGACGTAGCCATGCAGGTAGTGGCGGTTGGCTTTATTATCGGAGTGATTCAGGACTCCGTGGAAACGGCCCTGAACAGTTCTACCGATGTGGTCTTTACCGCAGCCGCCTGCATTGCCGCAGAGAAGAAAGACGCTCAGGAAGAGGCCCGTTCTGTCAGCGTGTGAGTAAAAAAGGATTGTTGTTGCCAGTGTTGCCTGACAGTAGCACTGGTTGTGATGGCTCAGGCAGGCTCTTTACATTCAGTGCTCCTGCCTGAGTTTTGTGTGAACCTTCCTGATGAAAAAAACTCATTGATGAGACCGTTTCTGTCTCAAGTCCGTTGTTTTGAATTTAGATGAAAGATACAGGTTGCAATAGAAACCTGGCTTTCTTCTATTCATCTTGAAAGTGTAATTCGCTGATAACAGCAGCCAAAGTCTTTTGGGGTTATTTTTATGGATGAAATAAACTCTGTTCATGCTTTGTGTCAGTGTCGTATTATTTATGTCCCTCTTTGATGTATATGAGTTTTTTAATTTGCTTGTTACTGTTTGGGGTGGTCTGTGTGAGGATGTATAGCGTATGAAAACCATTGGGTTGATTGGGGGGATGAGCTGGGAGTCTACTGCCAGTTATTACAGGCAGATTAATGAAGGTGTAAAAAATGCTCTTGGTGGACTGCACTCTGCAAAGGTATGCCTGTACAGTGTTGATTTTGATGAAATAGAAAAGCTGCAACATAAAGGAGAGTGGGATAAAACAGCCGAGATTTTGTCAAATGCTGCAAAATCTGTTGAGTCAGCAGGGGCTGACTTTTTCCTGATCTGTACAAATACTATGCATAAGGTGGCTGGTGCAATTGAAAAGTCTGTTTCCATTCCGCTGGTGAATATTGCTGATGCAACGGCAGAACGATTAAAAAAAGCCGGTGTTCAGCGGGTTGGTTTACTGGGTACACGTTTTACAATGGAGCAGGGTTTCTATAAAAACAGAATTTCAGAAAAATACGATATTGAGGTTCTGGTTCCTGGTCTTGAAGTGTAGTAGTTCAGACCTGATCTGACAGTCACCGATTTTTCAGAGGGTGTCTGTCAGGTCAAATTCAGGCTACAAATTTTTCCTTCCAGATCTCTTTGCCATCTATCAGAGTTTCCATTGGCGTTCTT
>NZ_JBLYZI010000172.1:0-6411 GCF_057680865.1 Endozoicomonas sp. Z74 | reverse complement strand
TCAGCCAGATTGAGTTTCACACTGGGAGCAACTTTGGAGAAGCGTTCGGTTTTGTTCAGAACCCCGATAATGCCAACCAGTATATGCTGGTCAGCAGACCCTCCTGGTCAACCATGGGAGGGTCTGGTGACTGGGATAACTCTATTCTTTTGAATTATGTGACCTTCTCGAGTTCAGGAGAAGTGCTTCAATACACGAGAACAGCGGCGAGATGGATTTGCCCGAATTATCAGAGCTCTTCATCAGAGCAGGCTGAGGCCAACCAGCTGGTTTCTCAGGCCTCTAGCCTGAACTGGGTTGATCCCCCTGCAGTCAACAGTAAATTTTATCGGGATGATGGTTATAGTACGACTCAAATGCAGCCGGTGATTACCAGGCTGGTGTCAGAATCGGAGTTTGAGACTGTCCGGGTTGATTTTGAGGATGATCTTGCCAGCTATTCGTCGGTGGTTACTTTTGACAAGAGTAATGCTTCCAGCGAGTTTTTTTCCATTACGGATGGATTTTCTGGAAACTGGGGAATTACGGGTACTCAAGGGGGGAACTTACTGGGAATATGGGGCGGTTGGAATGGTCGGGACTCCAGTTGGACCGGAGCTCAAGATACCAGCTATTCAGCATTCAAGTTTGAGGATTCTCCCAGTCAGGTAACGTTCAACGCCATGTTCAGGGAAAGTAATACGGCTGATGTAACCTTTTATGGTTTTAAGAATGGTGTGCTAGTCTCAACCGTTTCTCCTGAATTTACCAGTGAAACAAGGGATGGCCTTGTTCAGCATACTGCACGTGATATTACCTTCAATGGTGTGGATGAAATCCGGTTCAATAACTCTTCTCCCTTTGGTGTTGATAATTTTCAAGTTAAATATGGACACAGGACCGATATTACTGGTACTTCAGAGAGTGAGATTATTTATGGATCGGAAGCCTCTGACAACATACTGGGCAATGAGGGTGATGATTTAATCATTGGTGGCTCCGGAGATGATATTTTAGAAGGTGGAGCAGGCTCTGATACCTTCAGGTTTACAGCAATCGATCCAGCAACAGATGATGTACCTGAAGAAGATGTTATTAAAGACTTCCAACTCGGTGAGGATGGGGATGTTATTGACCTTAGTGATGTATTGATTGACGAAAGTGAGGCTTTAGATCAGTACCTAAGTCTTAATTTTGAGGGTGGGGATACCACTCTTGAGGTCAAGCCCTCGGCTGACGCCAGTGTCAGCCAGAAGATTAAATTGGAGGGTGTTGACCTTTCCTCTCTTGGCAGTTCTGACTCAGAAATCATTAACAACCTGCTTAATGATGGCAACCTCCAGCTGGACTGAACCTGCCTGGATGAGAGGGAGTCCTGAGAATAATGGCTCCAGCAATTGGAGATCGTGTGTCCAACGATGATGTTGAAAGACGATAGTGAAAATGAAAACTAAGAATTGACCCACAGCGATAACCGGTGATGCTTTATGGACATAAATGGCAAACAGGTAATTGGTTATATTACACAAGCTCAGGGCGAAGTGATTGCGACTGCTGCGGATGGCAGTCAGAGGGTTCTTAAATCGGGTGATCCCATTTATTTTAATGACCAGGTTTCAACCAGTCTGGGGGCCTCAATTCAGATTCATCTAATCAATGCACCGGATGTTTCCCTGGGTAGCCAGAAAGTAATCCTTTTTGATCATATTTATTTTTCGTCAAAGGGACTCACATTTGACAGTTCTGAAGAAGAAACGCTTATTCCTGTGGAGTTTCAGAGTGAGGGAGTTCAGGGTTCTGATCCCTTTGATCATCTTGAAGCCCCTGCCGCTGGTGAGCAGCCGGTAAATAGTCCTTCAGACCGGGAGAAAAATGGAAGTATCATCGATGGTCAGGGTCAGCCTCCGGTTATAGAGCGGGAAGATGCTCTGATTGATTTGGATGAAAAGGCTGAAGAGGAGCTGTTGAAGGGGACTGAAAAAACGGATTTTGTTGCTGAAGAAAGGGATAGTGCCGCTGTTTCACCGACGAATAATCAAGTGAACAATCGCGCGGTTATTGGCGGTCTGGATAGCGCAATGGTATCAGAAGATACTGCGACTACACTGACTGCTTCCGGAACTCTGACTATCACCGATGAGGATAGCGGCGAAGCGGCCTTTACTGCCGAGACGGTCAGCGGCACTTACGGCACATTGACCATTGATGGGAACGGCGACTGGAGTTACAGCGCCGATAACAGTCAAGGAGCTATTCAGCAGCTGGGTCAGGGGGACACGCTGACGGATACAGTCAGCGTTCGCTCAGTTGATGGTACGACCCATAACATCACCATCACCTTGAATGGTAATAATGATATTGCCCAGATCAGTGGCGTGGGTACTGGCAGTGTGACGGAAGACGATGCCGCTACCCTGACGGCCACCGGTGCATTAACGGTAACGGATGTAGATAGTGATGAAGCGGTGTTTACTGCTGAAACGGTCAGCGGCACCTACGGCTCACTGACCATTGATGGAAACGGTCACTTGAGTTACAGCGCCGATAACAGTCAGGCGGCCATTCAACAGCTAGGCCAAGGGGATACATTGACCGATATGATCAGTGTTCGCTCAGTTGATGGTACGATCCATAACATCACCATCACCCTGAATGGTAATAATGATATTGCCCAGATCAGTGGTGTGGATACCGGCACCGTATCGGAAGAGGATGCCGCTACCCTGACGGCCACCGGAGCATTAACGGTAACGGATGTAGATAGTGGTGAAGCGGCGTTTACTGCAGAAACGGTCAGCGGCACCTACGGCTCACTGACCATTGATGGAAGCGGAAACTGGAGTTACAGCGCCGATAACAGTCAGGCGGCCATTCAACAGCTGGGTCAAGGGGATACATTGACCGATACGGTCAGTGTTCGTTCTGTGGATGGCACCACTCAAGACATTACGATCACGATCCAGGGTGAGAACGATGGCGCCCAGATCAGTGGTGTGGATACTGGCAGTGTGACGGAAGAGGATGCCGCTACTCTGACGGTGGCGGGCACTCTGGCCATCACCGATGTGGATACCGGCGAAGCGACGTTTACTGCCGAAACGGTCAGCGGCACCTTCGGCTCATTGACCATTGATGGAAACGGCAACTGGAGTTATAGCGCCGATAACAGTCAGGCGGCCATTCAACAGTTGGGTCAGGGAGACACGCTGACGGAGGTCGTCAGCATTCGGTCCCTGGATGGGACTCCTCATGCTATCACGGTTACGATTCAGGGCGAGAACGATGGTGCCCAGATCAGTGGTGTGGATACAGGCACCGTATCGGAAGAGGATACCGCTACCCTCACGGCCACTGGTGCATTAACGGTAACGGATGTAGATAGTGTTGAAGCGGCGTTTACTGCCGAAACGATCAGCGGCACCTACGGCTCACTGACCATTGATGGAAACGGTAACTGGAGTTACAGCGCTGATAACAGTCAGGTGGCCATTCAACAGTTAGGTCAGGGAGACACGCTGACGGAGGTCATCAGCATCCGGTCCCTGGATGGGACTCCTCATGCTATCACGGTTACGATTCAGGGCGAGAACGATGGTGCCCAGATCAGTGGCGTGGATACCGGCACCGTATCGGAAGAAGATGCCGCTACTCTGACGACGGCGGGCACTTTGGCAGTTGCCGATGTGGATACTGGCGAAGCCGCGTTCACTGGAGAAACGGTCAGCGGCACCTACGGCTCACTGACCATTGATGGAAACGGTAACTGGAGTTACAGCGCTGATAACAGTCAGGTGGCCATTCAACAGTTGGGTCAGGGAGACACGCTGACGGAGGTCGTCAGCATCCGGTCCCTGGATGGAACTCCCCATGCCATTACAGTCACGATCCAGGGTGAGAACGATGGCGCCCAGATCCGTGGCGTGGATACCGGCACCGTATCGGAAGAGGATGCAGCTACCCTCACGGCCACTGGTGCATTAACGGTAACGGATGTAGATAGTGATGAAGCGGCGTTTACTGCCGAAACGATCAGCGGCACCTACGGCTCACTGACCATTGATGGGAACGGCAACTGGAGTTACAGTGCCGATAACAGTCAATCAGCCATTCAGCAGCTAGGTCAGGGTGAAACATTAACCGATACGGTCAGTGTTCGTTCTGTGGATGGCACCACTAAAGACATTACGGTCACGATCCAGGGTGAGAACGATGGCGCCCAGATCAGTGGCGTGGATACCGGCACCGTATCGGAAGAGGATGCCGCTACCCTCACGGCCACTGGTGCATTAACGGTAACGGATGTAGATAGTGATGAAGCGGCGTTTACTGCCGAAACGATCAGCGGCACCTACGGCTCACTGACCATTGATGGAAGCGGTAACTGGAGTTACAGCGCCGATAACAGCCAGTTGGCCATTCAACAGTTGGGTCAAGGAGATACATTAACCGATACGGTCAGTGTTCGTTCTGTGGATGGTACCACTCAAGACATTACGGTCACGATCCAGGGTGAGAACGATGGCGCCCAGATCAGTGGTGTGGATACCGGAAGTGTGACGGAAGACGATGCCGCTACTCTGACGGCGACAGGCACCCTGGCGATCACTGATGTGGATACCGGCGAAGCAGCGTTTACTGCCGAAATGGTCAGCGGCACCTATGGCTCACTGACCATTGATGGGAACGGCAACTGGAGTTATAGCGCCGATAACAGTCAGGCGGTTATTCAGCAGCTGGGTCAGGGAGACACGCTGACGGATACAGTCAGCGTTCGCTCAGTTGATGGTACGACCCATAACATCACTATCACCCTGAATGGTAATAATGATATTGCCCAGATCAGTGGCGTGGATACCGGCACCGTATCGGAAGAGGATGCTGCTACCCTCACGGCCACTGGTGCATTAACGGTAACGGATGTAGATAGTGATGAAGCGGCGTTTACTGCCGAAACGGTCAGCGGTACCTACGGCTCACTGACCATTGATGGAAACGGTCACTGGAGTTACAGTGCCGATAACAGTCAATCAGCCATTCAGCAGCTAGGTCAGGGTGAAACATTAACCGATACGGTCAGTGTTCGTTCTGTGGATGGCACCACTAAAGACATTACGGTCAGGTGAGAACGATGGCGCCCAGATCAGTGGCGTGGATACCGGCACCGTATCGGAAGAGGATGCCGCTACCCTCACGGCCACTGGTGCATTAACGGTAACGGATGTAGATAGTGATGAAGCGGCGTTTACTGCCGAAACGATCAGCGGCACCTACGGCTCACTGACCATTGATGGGAACGGCAACTGGAGTTACAGCGCGGATAACAGTCAGGCGGTTATTCAGCAGCTGGGTCAGGGGGATACATTGACCGATACGGTCAGTGTTCGTTCTGTGGATGGAACCACTCAAGACATTACGGTCACGATCCAGGGTGAGAATGATGACGCTCAGATCAGTGGCACGGATACGGGCAGTGTGACGGAAGACGATGCCGATACTCTGACGGCGACAGGCACCCTGGCGATCACTGATGTGGATACCGGCGAAGCAGCGTTTACTGCCGAAACGGTTAGCGGCACCTACGGCTCACTGACCATCGATGGGAATGGCAACTGGAGTTACAGCGCCGATAACAGTCAATTGGCTATTCAGCAGTTGGGTGAGGGTGCCACGCTGACCGATACGGTCAGTGTTCGCTCTGTTGATGGCACGACCCATAACATCACCATCACCCATAATGGTGTCAATGATCCAACAATTATCACTGGTGTTGATACCGGCAGTGTACCGGTGCCTATGTTCAGGGTTATTGATGAAACCACGGATATGGGCGGTGATTTTGCCAGTGCGTTTATTGTCGGTGATGAGCAGCAACGGCTTAATTTTGGTTCTGTTCCCTCTGATCATGATCAATATTCATATATTGATCAGCCGTCTCTCCCTTCGGTTCAAATAAAGGGAACATTGAATACGCTATCAGCAACCCCGGATAATGATGATTATGTCAAGATATGGCTTCAGGCAGATGAAGAGGTCACTTTAGATATTGATTTTGGAATGAATTATTCGGGTACGGATGACGTGATTAAAGGTGAACAGGGTGTGGTAGATACAAAATTATGGGTTTATGATGCTGATGGAAATGAGGTGGCTTTTAATGATGATGGTTTTGCTTATAATCAGCTGCATTAGTTCAGATCTGATCTGACAATTCCCTCTTCAAAAAAGGGAAGGGTTACCGATTTAGATAGAGGGTGAAATCACTGAAATCTAAATCGTAAAAAGGTAACCCTTATGATTCATACTAAGGAAGGTGCGAACAACCCCAGCTATTTGATAAATTCATCTTTTGGGATCGCAAAAGCAGCCTAGCCCCTGCAATTTTTGGTGGATAATCCACCAAAAACTTACTTGAAAGTGGCAGGGTTTAACCAC
>NZ_JBLYZI010000171.1:0-6530 GCF_057680865.1 Endozoicomonas sp. Z74 | reverse complement strand
GTGGTTAAACCCTGCCACTTTCAAGTAAGTTTTTGGTGGATTATCCACCAAAAATTGCAGGGGCTAGGCTGCTTTTGCGATCCCAAAAGATGAATTTATCAAATAGCTGGGGTTGTTCGCACCTTCCCTAGATTCTCTCGAAGGATTAAATCACTCTGTTGATATTTTTGAAGTTCTGTACAGTTTATCAATTGGCATAGAGCGATTACTGAAAGTAGCTATTATTTTAATAGAGCATAATGACAAAACCAGTATTGAAGAATTTGAAGATTCGTTAATAACTCACAACACAATGGATTTGGCTAATCGTGTCGGAACAGAACTAACTGAAAAACTGTCTTTCCCACATAAAGAGTTCTTATCACTTTTATCAAAGTTTTATAAATCACATCGGTATGGTCGTTTTTCATTTTCATCAGTTCCAAACATTGATGCTGAGAAGCAACTTTTCTTAGAATTCCTACGTAAGCAACTCAACATAAAAATAAAGGATGAAGGCTTCCTATCATATATTCATAACACAAATCAAATAAAGAGATTTATCAGTAAAGTCGTTAAGAAAATTTCCGGTGAAACATACAATATTATTCAAACCCATGCACGTAAACTCAACGTTTATACACATGAGCTGAGGTCTGACTCTAAAGCTATAAAGGTATTCTTAGGTTTAGACGACCGATTGGATTTTTTAGATGAGGGTCAAGTTAAAAGAGAGCTTTTGGCATTTCTAATGAACCCTGAAAATTCAGGAGAACATCTTGATCTTATCCGGTCATTCGGGTCTGTCGAGTTAGATGAAAGTTCGGCCCCTTTGCACATCAAGGCTCTGCTAAATGATGTCCACATTCATCTAGTTGAAGACGAAGTTGAGTGTGCATATGAAGAGATTGATAACGCAGGCGAAAGGTTCGAGATGTTAAGCTTAATGGACAAAGAGCATTTGGCCCAAAATAAGTGACAAAATAATGGACATCCATAAACTTGACTAACCGGTCATACCGTCTATTTTCTGTTCTGAATCAGAAGAGCTTCCTTGCTTTAAGCACTTCCTTTTTGTGAAAGAGCAGATAACCATGACAACAGCCCGGAAAAATCTGATTGATCCTTCTTGTACGCCCTACTATCACTGTATGGCCTGCTGTGTACGCAGGGCATTTCTCTGCGGTAAGGATGCTTTTTCAGGTAAGAGTTATGAGCACCGGCGACAATGGGTCGTTGACCGTTTGAAAAAGTTATCTGGTATTTTTTCTCTGGAAATCTGTGCTTATGCTGTAATGTCCAACCACTACCATGTGGTATTGCATATCAACCGGAAGCAAGCTGAAGGGTGGAGCGCAGAAGAAGTCCTGAATCGTTGGGCAATGCTATTTAACGGAGCTCCACTGGTTCAACGATTTCTGGCAGGAGACTCTCTGGATAAGTCAGAGTTACATCGAGTAGACGAGTATGCCGAAGAGTACCGCAAACGTTTAATGGATATCAGTTGGTTTATGCGCTGTTTAAATGAACACCTGGCCAGGGAGGCTAATAAGGAAGACGGCTGCAAAGGGCGATTTTATAAAAACCATCCCTGGTTTTTACCCTTCGGGCCAGCTAAAGCTGTTCAAATTTTTTCCTGAAAAATTTGTGGGAAGGTCGCTACAAAAGTCAGGCACTGCTGGATGAGGCTGCGTTATTGACCTGTATGGCCTATGTGGACTTAAACCCGGTTCGGGCAAAAATGGCAAAAACACCCGAAGCTTCGAAACACACCTCTATAAAAGACAGAGCCCAGTCTTTTACGAGTGGAACAAGCCAAAAACAGCCAGGCCACCTGAAGCCACTGAAAGCTCCTGGGCAAAATCCGAATAAGGCTATCCCCTACACACTCAGCAGTTATTTTGAACTGGTGGATTGGGCAGGCCGGATCATTCGTAAGGGAAAACGAGGCCATATTGACGAAGAGATTCCGGCTATTCTGGGTCGCCTGGGAATCGATCCTAATGAATGGCTGAAAACCATGTGCTGGAACAACCGTTTTCGCCGCGCGGTTGGCAAAGTCGCAACACTGAAAGCTTATGCAGAAAGCTCTGGCAAACGGTGGGTTCATGGTGTTTCGGTGAGTGTTTGCCTTTATCCTTGCAGATAACAGATAAGACTGAATTAAAGCAATAGGACTGCGATTCGATAAATTCAGAGCATTGAATCTCTATTGATAGATATTCAAACCTGTCAAAACAGTTTAAGTCAACCATCCTTATTCTCTCTTATTGATTTAAAAGAAAATCTGCCTATAGCATTAACTAATTACTATACAAATGAGTGTCCTTTTTTTCTTTAAAAATGGGTGTCCTTTTTTTCTTCCCTCCACCCGACGCGCCTGTCGGCGCGCGGCTGAAATTGGCGTTACACGCTTCAACTAGAGCAGTACAAAAAATCATTAAAGGAACCTGATCAAAGATGAAATGGCTTTATTTATTAATTGTTTTTCTAGTCTCAGGCTGTGGAGAAAAAGAGCCAGAAAAATTCTCGGGAGGCTGGATATGGGGTGGTTCTATCCGCTATCCAGGTCCTAAAAATGCTTTATTCATAAAAGAGCTTGATAATAGATCTATTCCGTATTTTATTGAGAAAGATAAAATGGTTACTTTCAGGCTTCGAGATCTTTCTAAAGTAAGAATGGTTCAAGATATTATTGAAGGTAGAGCTGAAGATAAATTATATTTTGGACAGACATATATTTCCTCTTATTCAAAAGAAGAGTTCATTGCTCTATTTGAAACAGAAGCAAAATTTGAAGGCATAGAAGTTCACTATCAGAATATAAACAATGGTTACTTCTTATGGGAGTGGAAGAATAGAAAATATATATATGAAATTGAACAAAAAGTAATATTCAGCTTGCATAATAGCTCTTACAAACAAGTTACTAACCTTGAGTAATAAAAATGCTTTTGGTACTTTGCAGCATTCATTGTGTCATCCAAATTAGCACTATTAACTTAAAGCAACAACATAGATAGTATTGGTGCAAACCAGCGTGTAACACAGAAATAGAGGAGAAATAGAGGACATCCATAAACTTGACTAACAAAGTGCACAGCCTATTTTCTATTCTGAAATAACGAAGTTTTTAGTCTTTATCTTGGAGGCATGGAATGAATACTTTAAAGGCTGAAGCACGCCCTTTAGCACAAGATGTCAAATTCACAGAATCTGAGCTGATTGTCAGTCTGGTGGATGGCAGAGTCATATTAGTACCCATATCATGGTTTCCAGCCCTGACCAGTGGAGATGAAAAACAACTCAATAACTGGGAATTGCTCGGAGAAGGTGATGGTATTCACTGGCCTGATCTTGATGAAGATTTAAGTGTAAAAGACCTTCTATTAGGCATTCATTAAAACCTCTGTTCACACCAGCCCTCTCAACACCTGTTGACACCACCCGGAGGCGCAAGCAAATCGAGTCCGTACCGGGCGGTTCTGGTTCCATAAAACGGCCGACTTGCCACAACGCTGCCGGTTTTAACACGTTAAACCCAACCTTTAAATATCAAGTACAACTAAGGAATAGTAATGTTTCAGAAGAAGTCCTCAGTATTAGGAAGCCTTGCTGGATTTCTGATTATTGGCATTTTTGCTGCCATTTCCTTGTCCGCCTGCACCAACCCAAACACACCTGCTGGCTATGAGGGATATGTATACGAAAACCCGAGAGTATTCGGGGCTGGAGGGTATCGAGATACTTTAAAAGGCCCAAGTAATTATGGGGTATCTTTATGGCGTAATCAGGTGATCAATATTGATATGCGTCCAAACACATATACCGAAAGCTTTAAAATACTGGCAAATGATGATCTGAATATCAGCTTTGACTTTCATTCGGTTATTTCTATAAAAGCCAATACAGTACAGGAAGTAGTAGAGACCTACGGTGGTGAAAAGTGGTATCAACGCATCGTCAGGGAAACCTTCAGAACCTACGTTCGCGACTCGGTACAGAAATATGACAGCAGTGACTTAAAGGCCAATCGTGAAAAAATCGCCTCTGAAGTAACGAAAAAGCTTCAGGAATACCTGGAAGAGACGCCTTTTAACGTCAGCAAAGTGATCGTTGGTAACATCAACTATCCTGAAATAGTGGCCAATGCAGTAGAAAAAAAGCTGGCAGCACAACAGCTCCTTTCTGAAAAAGAAACACAAAAAGAGATAGCCAGAAAAGACGCAGAAATACGAGTTGAAGAAGCAAAAGGGATTGCAGAAGCCCAGAAAATCATCAATGCAACTTTGACGCCTAACTACTTACAGCATGAAGCTATCAATGCCCAGCTGAAAATGGCAGAATCCCCCAACCATACCACGGTTTATATTCCGGTGGGTACCAATGGAATTCCTCTGGTTAAAGACACAAAATAAATTTAAAGACTGAATAAAAGGTTCTCAATACTTGACTAACTGGTCACACCGTCTATTTTCTATCTGAGCCAAAAAAATGGTGAATGGCTCTGATAGCATTCGGCGGCATGACTTGTCGTTCGTTTCAAATACTAAAAATCAAATTGGAGTATCTTAATAATGAGAAAGATAGCAACCTGTCTTACCATTGGCTATTTAATTTTCCCCTTATCTGCAAGCGCCATTGACTGCAATGAAAAGTCAGTCAACTTTTTAACCCAGGGAGAGAAATATTATGAAATCGATAACCCCGTCCACTTGAGCAGAGATGACAAAAAAGAGCTCAACAACCTCTATAAAAAAATCAGAGGCAACTGGGAAGGAAAAGAGATTTTTACAGATTGCAGAGGACCACAAAGTTCAATGCGAGTACATCAAGAAGAGTACACACTGAATTCAAAAATCGAAAAATACAACAAAGAAACGCTCAAAATCAGATCAAAAAAAGAAGGTGATAGCAGCCGTAAATTAGAATCTCTTATCCTGTTTGACAGTGAACTAATGAGTTCATTCAATAAAAGTGGCGATACCTATCATGTTCAGGAGAAATACTATGGATCTATGGGACCTGGAATAGCGCTATTGGTTGAAAAACACATTACCTTTGAAAAAACGAATCGCCATATTTCTATTCAAATCAAATCATATACCAATGGGCAGTTCGCATCCTTTCAAACCGTCGATCTAACTCAATCCTGACACTAACCCCGAAAAATCGACCTTTTACACAAAGAATGAACCCCTAACAGTCTCCTCTGCAATGGGGGGATGGTCCAAATTCTGGAGAGCCGGAAGCTGATTAGATAACACCCTCTCCCAACCCCTCTCCCAGAGGGAAAACGTGGGGAGACTTCAAGATCAGCTACCAAAGTCTCGGTATAACCTACGGGAGCCTCCCCGGCATAGCCCAGAGGTTTACCCAATGATTATTTTTGAAGTCCGCCGATGAACCAATTCAACTTTATGGTGTCTTAATTAAGCAGTAATCACTGATAACAACGCCATAACAACAACCATGCTTACTCTGCCTTTGTTTTCAACCGTTTTTCCAGCCAGGGAAAACCCTTTGCAAACAACTCCTGCCGGACAAAGGAGAATGAAGGAGTGTGTCCAGGAAAGGACTATAGCCGCTGAATCTGGTCATATCTGTGATTCAGGCATCGCGGAACCAACGCTTA
This sequence comes from Endozoicomonas sp. Z74, assembly GCF_057680865.1. Lineage (NCBI taxonomy): Bacteria > Pseudomonadati > Pseudomonadota > Gammaproteobacteria > Oceanospirillales > Endozoicomonadaceae > Endozoicomonas > Endozoicomonas sp. Z74. The sequence continues at coordinate 916 of NZ_JBLYZI010000171.1, read as the reverse complement.
TCCAAAGAAAGGCGAAGGTTACCACCGAGCCTCCCAGGGTGAAGGGGGAACTCATCGATAATTCATCATCACTCATTTACAGTTACGAAACTTTAACACTTTTATCCAAAAGAGGTAAACACGCCCCCCTTGCTTATGGCTCACACTTCGTCCTGGGGCGCTACAACGGCAAAGACTATCTTCTCGGCAGACAAGTCAAGGAATTTGAAGCCTGGTATAAAGAAGGGAATACCCGAAAAATAGAGGAATACATCACTGCGGCGACCCGGGTGGTGAAATACGATGGACCGGATTACTCCGCTTTGACCGGTAAAAATGCGCTTAAAACGAATCGGGTGATACAGCCCGGTGAAATAATTGGACCTTATAGTGGAGAATTTATTACTAGAGCCGAGTTCGCGGATCTTTGCAGAACCGTTGGTTCACTTGATTTTTCACCAGGAGACTATTCATTTGATGTCCCCGGAAGCAAGCTTGTGCTTAATGGCTCCAAAGGGAACCAAATGCACTGTATTAACGATGGCACGGTTAAAGATGACAACGGTGTAACGCAGAAGAGCCGATTTAATGTGGAGTTTATGGTTGTTTACACGGAAGACGATACGATTCTTGGTAAAATCAGGGTTCCTCGTGTTTATGTTGTTTCAAACCAGAAAATAGAAAAAGACGAATATGTATGGTTATCCTATGGTCGCCCTTTCTGGAAACGCAGGCAGTGTGCAAAAACAAGCCCGCAGGTTCAGCTAAAAACAGACAATAGCTCTAAAGAGGCTGCCTGTAGATATTATTTGTAGTAGTTCAGACCTGATCTGACAGTCACCGATTTTTCAGAGGGTGTCTGTCAGGTCAAATTCAGGCTACAAATTTTTCCTTCCAGATCTCTTTGCCATCTATCAGAGTTTCCATTGGCGTTCTT
>NZ_JBLYZI010000170.1:0-6554 GCF_057680865.1 Endozoicomonas sp. Z74 | reverse complement strand
CATTTTTGCCAGAAAGCGCTCTTTGCGGGTGGTTCTGCGTTTATGGACAAACTCACTGTCTGCGAAACTAAGCTGGCTCATGGACAGAAACTCAAGCTGGAAGCGATGGGAGTATTATCTCATGGCTAGGGACTTAATCGCACCTTCCTTAGTATGAATCATAAGGGTTACCTTTTTACGATTTAGATTTCAGTGATTTCACCCTCTATCTAAATCGGTAACCCTTCCCTTTTTTGAAGAGGGAATTGTCAGATCAGATCTGAACTAATGCACCTCAATCCTGGGATGGGTCTGAACACCAGGTAAGTTCATCCGCTTTTGGTGTCCACCTGTATATTGCTTCGGATTTATATAAAAAATCCACCCGGGCCATCAAGTATGCATTGCTGTTTGTGGTATTCACCTTTGCCGCTTTCTTTTGTGTTGAGTTACTCAATGGCAATAAAATTCACCCATTCCAGTATTTACTGGTGGGGTTAGCCATCAGTATTTTCTATATATTACTGCTTTCTATTTCAGAGCATACCAACTTTGACATATCTTATCTCATTTCCAGTGTCGCGACGGTTCTTCTGATAGGCCTGTATACCCGAAGCATATTCAATCAGAGTCGTCTATCCCTGGTAATAATGGGCCTGCTCGCAATTTTATACACCTATCTGTATATCCTGATGCAGCTGGAAGATGTTGCACTGCTGATTGGCAGCATCGGACTATTTACTGGGCTTGCTGTCATCATGTTTATCACAAGAAAGATTGACTGGTATCAGATCAGTGAAAGCAGTTCAGAACAAAAAGCCAAGGAAACCTAGCAACCGGGGATCATTTCCCGGCTTCTTAAAACCGCCCGGTAGCCAGCAATGCCTGCCAGCACCGGGAGGTATACTTCAATCAACGACAATAATCGTTAATTTCGCGCTTACTTACCGCCAGTCCGAGACATACCATTTCACCGTTCTTCCGGTCCTTTTATCAAACCCGGTTCCCTGGGCACTCCGGTCATTAAACGAGCCATGGGTGACATCAATTTTGTGGAGGGTTTTTCTGCCCTGCTTCACCTCAATATGACCATCTACTCCCCAGCCATGGCGACCCGATTTCAGGGATACCTTGTAAACCGTATCCGCCTTTCCTCTGGCCTCCCCCTTCAACTGTAAGCGCTTCCTGCCCTTTTCTGACAGGGTCAGACTGGACTTTCCATCTTCAAATGCCTCATCAAACCAGACCTTGCCACCGAGCCCGGTGATCAGTATATCGTCCTGGCCTGCCAGAATTTCAACACCACCAATGGGCAACAGGGGTTTGAAGTCGTCCGGGAACTTGCTCTCAATGTAGGGATAGAAAAAGCTGTTCAGTCCGGAGCTCATTACACCCCGGTCCATCAGCAGATAACCCTCCCGGGTCGGTACCGTAAAGGCTTCGTTACCGTCCTGGGCCGGGATACGCTCACCGTCTCTCAGGATTTCACCGGTTTTGGTGTCCACAGCCCAGACGCCCTGCATCACTCCCACCGGCACCAGCGGATTGTCCCCTCCCGCATAGGTTTCACTGCCACTGCCGGAATCAGCAACGCAGGCGCCTGTTGGGGACCATTTATAACCCAGGGAAGCCGTCAGCAATGCCTGACCGGGAATGGTCACGACAATACCGTTATGAAAACCACTGTAACCACAAATGGTGGGATCACTGATGGGCCCTTCAGGCAACAACTCTCCCGCAATCTTTTGAAAATCCACGGTCCAGGCAATGCTGGCATCCCGGTGGTTCAGGGCATAAACATAACGGTCGTCGTATACATAGATTTTGTCATCACCCGGTCCACCCACCGATGCAGACGCAGGCTGGCTGGATACATTTGTGCTCCAGATCGGTGTTGAATCATCATCGGTCCTGAACTTGAACAGGGTGCCCGTATCATCGCTGGCGTAAATATACCGGTAGTTGCTGGAAATGGCCGGGCTGGAGCCACTGCCCGGACCGATCTGGGCCTCATAGACAAAATTGATCTTTTTGGTCTCCGGGTCGAATTCAAAACCATGAATGGCACCCTGACCCGGGTTTTTACTGGAAACACCCGTGGCAAAAATGCGACCATCTTTCGGGTTAACCGCAGGCACATTAGCTGACTCCACCCCACCCTGGAAATAAGTCTCTATCAACGCGCCCCAACCTTTGGCAACAAAGGGTTCCGCAAACATTCCCGGTGCAGGGGTATGCAGGTGTGGTTCAAAATCACCGGGCATATTCACGGGTCCGGCCACAATCGTGCCGGTCTGGCGGTCAAAAATCAGTATATCGCCGTAAATGGTGATGCCCCCCACATAGGCTGTACTTTCATCCCCTTTCACCGGCAGAGTGAAGAAGGCGTTGCCAATGGTATTGGGTTTAACGGGCAGATTCAGCTCATCAAAAATATCGCTGTAGCCCTTAACCGGATCAGGCAACTCCGTAACCCATTTAACCCGGCCATTCGGATGGAATGCCCACATCTGATTGGCGTCACTGATATAGATGTCCCCGGAATTATCCACGATGGGTGCGGCGATCACACCGCCGGCATCAAAATCATCCTCACTCTGCCAGGGCGGGGTCTGCCAGATAATCTTCCCGCTGGCATCGAAGGCGGTCATATTGGAATGCCCCTTATCCAGGGCAGTGGTCGCATAGAAATGACCATTGGGGCCACGGGTCGGACCCAGCAGAACAGCAGCCCCTTTTAACACTTCAGCATGGGGGCCATAGTATCTGGGCAACTCCTTAATCGAAGGGATGTAATCATCATTGCGGGGACCTCCATGGGCAGTAGCCCATTCGGTATCAGCGTAAACCCCGGACCTTGGGGTTTCCTTAATCCCGTTTTCCGAAACCGCCGCAGTGGCCAGGGCAGAGGTGGATGCGAATAATACAGCAGTAGCCAACAACTTCTTTTTCATGATTTTTATTACTACTTGGGTCTATTTTTATAGTTCCCTGTTGTGAACAGTAGTAGTAATAAGCACCACCACTGCCCGCTTAAGTTATCCCTTTGAACTTAAGTGTTTTGCTCTTATCACGCTTTTTAAAGAAAGGTTCATCCATCCACAGCCACCTGCAACTGTTCCAGCGTTGCCCGGGATGGCTGTTTTTCCAGCAGTGCCTGAATGCTGTCAATCAGGTCAAGAATAAACAATTCATGACTCACACCTTCTGGCGCTTTTCGATCCGATGTGCAGATTTGTGCATAATTGGATAGCCCCTGAAACAACGTAGACAGCATCAAAATAATCCGGGTGAACTGCAATGCCACCGGAAACTCAACCCCCGCCTGCCGGATAAATGACCAGACCCTCTGGGAGGCCACATTGGTCACCAGGTCTTCCTGGTGCAGGTAGGGAAAATCCCGGTTACCAAACAGTTGGGCGGTGATCCGGATGTAACTGAGTCCACCAGGGGCATTCAGCCGATTAGCCAGGGGCACCACAATAGCCTCAGACACTGTTCGTGTATTAATCGTCCCATTCGCCTGCATCTGGTCCAGCATCCGGTTGCGCTCTTCATTAATCTCACCCAGATGCCTGTCCATGATGGCGCCAATCAGTTCTTTTTTTCCGCCAAAGTGGTATTGCAGGGCTGAACGATTTTTCTGACCGGACTGCTGATTGATTTCCGCCAGGGTAACGTTCTCAATCCCCTTACGGGCGAACAGCTCTTCCGCCACCGCCATTATTTTTGCCTTGGTGGCTGCTGTATCCTGCCTCATGCATAAACCCCTGTATCACACCGGTATGAAAAGCAGGATTTTACCCTTAAAACACCGTCTTCGGGTTGCCTTACCTTATCTCATTTTATACCCTTTGTTAAGACTTAAGTCTTAAATCTTAAGTTTGTGCAGGATATACCCAAAGCCGCGGTCTTCTGAAATACCTGCGGTGACACACGATCGATGATGAGAATAATAAGATGTTCAAACCAGCCCGATGGACCCTTCTGATCCTTTCCATAGCTTTGGCGGGCTGTGGCAGGGAAGAAACTCCCGAAGTATCCCATACTGCCTCAGCTCAAAAGCAGGAGCCCCTATTCCAGCCCCACGACTGGCAACCAAAAACCCGTGACCTGGAAGTGTTTGGCAGAGAATACCCCGACGCCATTGAGATCGCTGACGGCATTTACCAGACCCGGGGCACCTCCAATGTTGCTATGGTGGTGACCGATGAGGGCAACGTAGTGATCGACACCGGACTGCCGCCCTTGCCTTTCAAAGGCAATCAACACAAGAAGAAACTGGACCGGGTCAGCACAAACCCGGTCAGTCATATTATCCTGACCCATGCCCATGGGGATCACTACGGCGGCACGAAAGACTTCGCCAATGACGATACCGAGATCATTGTTCAACGGGAATTTCTGGATAACCAGCAGTACCTGAAGGACCTGGTGCCCTACCTGATGCCGCGGAACAAACTGTTTTACCCCAATGATGTGCCGGACTTTGCAGGCCCGACGCTCAAGCTGGTTCGCAAATTTTATCCCATCGCAGAACCCACCATTGTCATTGACCGGGAGCCCTACCAGTTTACCGTTGGTGGAGAAGACTTTGTCGTTTACCACACGCCAGGTGCGGAAGGAAATGACAATATTTCCCTCTGGATGCCAAAACGGAAAATCCTGTTTACCGGCGATGTCTTTGGTCATATGTTTGGCATGTGGCCTAACCTGACCACCATCCGGGGTGAGCGTGCCCGGTTTGCCCGCCCCTATATTGCCTCCCTGAACCTCATGCTGGAACTGGAACCGGAAATGCTGATCCCCAGCCATTTCTACCCCATCAAAGGTAAGGAGTTTATCCGGGAAACGATTACCCGTACCCGGGATGCCGTTGAATATGTCGACAACGCCGTTATTGAAGGAATGAACGACGGTAAAGATGTGTATACCCTGATGCGGGAAATCAAACTGCCAGAGGATCTTTACCTCTTCGAAGCCCATGGCAAAGTATCCTGGGGCGTAAAAAGCATCTGGGAGGCCTACACCGGCTGGTTCTACATGAAAAGCGCCAATGAGATGTATGACGTGCCATTATCGGACACTTATCCAGAGCTGGTGGAGCTTGCGGGTGGCAGCCAGGTATTGATGGAGGCAGCCAAAGCCAGGCTGGAACAAGGCCAGCTGGAACAAGCTCTGTACTACATCGAAATGGTGGAAAGAGCCGAACCGGACAACGCCGCAAACCATCAGTTAAAGCTGTCAGTGCTCACCACCATGAAAGACCGGGCAAACGACACCAACCATTATGAGACCATTTTTCTGAAAGAGCTGATTCGAAAAACCAGAGCAAGCCTCTGAAAGGCTAATCAATCATAAAATTCCCTCACCCCAGCCCTCTCCCAAAGGGAGAGGGGGGTTTGCCGGTGCAAACTTTCAAAACCCTCTCCCTCTGGGAGAGGGTTTGGGTGAGGGCAACAGCCAGAAAGCTCCCCTCAGAGTTTTTGCCAAGAACCAGGGCTTTGACCCGTATCTTCAAGCACAACAAAATTCCTTTGAAGGCCTCACCAGATAAGCCTACAGCTTTGCCAGGGGTCAGTTAATGTCTGGGGGAATCATCCCTGCCCACCCAGCCGCTCTATAAAAAAGTCGATCACCGCCCGGAGTTTGGGGGTGACACTTTTCCGGCCTGGATAAAGGGCAAACACGTCCACTGACTTTCCCGACCAGGCTGGCAGCACTCTGACCAGCCCTCCCTTTACCAGGGCTTCGCGGCACAAATAATCGGGCAGCAGACAGATACCTGCTCCATCTGCACAGGCCTGAAGCAACACCTGAAAGTCATCACACACCATGGCTGGTCTGAGCTGAATCACCCGCTGCTCACCACCGCACTCCAGCTCCCAGCGCTTTGCCTGGCTGGCCGCATTCATATAAAGGCAGGCATGGTCAATTAACGCTTCCGGTTGTTGTACCTCCAGAGCCCTTTGGCAATACTCAGGGCTGGCGTATAAATGGAGCGATGTGGTAAACAGACGTCGTGCAACAAGGGTAGAATCACTGGTTGCCCCTACACGGATCGCTAGGTCATACCCCTCTTCAATCAAGTCGACACGGCGATTGATCAGACTCAGTTCAATGTCAATATCCGGATACAGTGACTTCAGCTCCGCCAGGCCGGGAGCAATGATCGACTGCCCTACCGTCACCGATGCACAGACTCTGAGCAACCCCTGGGGAACCACGGTTAATGATTCCACACACTGCCGGGCACTGAGCGTCTCTTCATGGATGCGCTTGCTGTGCTCATAGATCGCCTGCCCCACCTCCGTCAGCCGAAGCGACCGGGTGCTTCTTTCCAGCAACCTTGCGTTAAGGGCTTCTTCCAACCGACTCACCTTCCGGCTGATGTTGGACTTAGGCGGCGTTATCATCTAACCGTTCAATCATATTGCTGGAAACCAGACCGGAAAGGCAGCTGATAGTGAGCTAAAGTATGTGAATTTGGTTTGCTATGGCTCGCACAGTACTCAAAGATGATCAATGGGATCGGATCAAAGACATGTTACCAGGCAAGGCCTCTGATCCCGGAC
>NZ_JBLYZI010000169.1:0-6827 GCF_057680865.1 Endozoicomonas sp. Z74 | reverse complement strand
GATTAGTATGAATCATAAGGGTTACCTTTTTACGATTTAGATTTCAGTGATTTCACCCTCTATCTAAATCGGTAACCCTTCCCTTTTTTGAAGAGGGAATTGTCAGATCAGATCTGAACTAATGCAGTGAAAGCAATCTCGACACTGATTCCGGTTCTATATCCTCAGTCCTGTTTACCGCAGTACTTACTATATCTCCTTACACTGAACAGCCGCTCACTGCTATCAATGGTCAAGCTATTCATTATCTTCAGGACAAAACCACTATCATTGATCTACTTCAAGAGTACATTGCTACTGTCTATAGCCACCTTCCAGCCAGCTTTGACTCTCCCCGCTTTCGATTAAGAGTATATTTCCTGGAAAATGAATAATTTGAAATAGCAAAAAAAACACACCTGAGTTCCACCCTGTAATACCATGAGCTGAATCTAGTTCTGAGCTTATTGAGCCCCCTCCAATAAGCTCATAGCTCTGGCTACACAGGCTCTTGATACACAAGTTCATTTAACTGCTGCCGGATCTCATGGGGAATTGTCATGGAGGACTGCTGTTCAAAGTCAAAATGAACCATCACACTGCGGCCACGGGCACATACCTTTTCGGCCAGCCTCACTTCCTGTAGAACCACCATGGAACTGTTGCCCACCTTTTCAAGCCAGGTGCGGATTTCCAGATCCTGACCGTAGTAAATCTGTGCCACGAAGTCCACTTCAATGCGCGCCAGGATCAGCCCCCAGCCTTCCGGGCTCAGGTCTGGGGAAAACAACCGGAAAATCGGCTCACGGGCTTTCTCAAACCAGATGGGCAGCACGGTATTATTAATATGCCCGGAGGCGTCGGTTTCACAGAAACGGGGAGAGACAGTATCAATAAACATCTGAGTTATTTTAATTCTTTTCAACGATGAGCGACGTCAGAGATTGTGCCCTCAACGAAGATCAATTGGCAAGATAACTGATACAATCCAGAGACGGGCTGCCTGCCATGGCAGCAAACGCAGACCTGGGCACTCTATTATGAACAATAACATCCTGGTCATCGGCGCTTCCGGCTATATTGGACGACACCTGGTTCCAAAACTTCTGGCTTCTGGCTACTCAGTCACAGCCGGGGCCCGCAACCCTGAAGCACTCCAGAAAGAACATGAGTTCAGTCATCCACAGCTGACCTGCAAACACCTGGATCTGGAAAAACCGGACACGCTGGCAGCAGCCCTCGAAGGAATCGACACCGTCTTCTATCTGGTCCATGGCATGATGGCAGGCAGCCGGTTTTATCAGTACGAAACCCGGCTGGCCCGTCATTTCATGCAGGCCCTGAAAAAAGCCCCCGTTAAACGGATCATTTACCTGGGAGCCCTTTTGCCAGAATCGGCACCATCAAAGCTGTCAGAAAGAGCATCCAAAGAAACCACACCGTCTCAGCACCTGCAGGCCCGCAAGGTAACCGGAGATATTCTCAGGGAGTCTGGCTGTCAGGTCATTGAGCTGCGGTCCGGCATCATCATCGGCCCGGGCTCCGCCGCCTTCGAAGTCATGAGGGATATGGTCTACCATCTGCCTGTAATGACCACACCAAAATGGGTACGCTCACGCTCTGCTCCCATTGCACTGGAAGACCTTCTGTTTTACCTCGAACACTTTATTCAAAGCCCCGTCGAGGGCTGCCCGATTATAGAGATCGGTGGCCCGGAAGCGCTCTCCTACGAAGATCAAATGCGACGCTTCGCCCAGCTGATTCACAAACCGTTGTGGATCATCAAAGTCCCTTTTCTCACTCCAGCGCTGTCCACCTACTGGCTTCACCTGATTACATCGGTCCCCACCCCAATCGCCAGTGCTCTTATCCGAGGCCTGGCCCATGACCTGCTGCCTGACCCGCAGAAGACGATTCAGAAGTGGGTTTCGAGAAAGTGCCAGGGGTTTGATGAGGCGGTCAAAAGCACACTGGCCAGGGAAAACCAGCTGCTGAACAACGAAATCTGGCACTATGACAGAGAGGCACTGGAGCGCTGGCGTCCCGGATTTGCCTTCTACCCCAAGCAGGCTGGTTACACCCTGAAAACCAGCCTGCCCCCGGAAAAACTCTGGCAGACTCTGTCAACCATAGGTGGCAAGCACGGGTACTTTTACGCCAACGGGCTGTGGAAAATCCGCGCCTGGCTGGACTGGCTCGTGGGAGGAAAGGGGCTGCAAGTGCCCACTGCAAAAGAGGCTCAACATCAAGCCCCCCCCTTGGAACGGACATTAAAAGCAGGAGACCGAATCGATTCCTGGAAAATCCTTACCGCCATTGAAAACCGTCACCTCTCACTGCTCTTTGGCATGAAAGCCCCCGGGTTGGGCCGTCTTGAATGGAGGATAGAAGACCATGGACAATATCGAACCCTGGATATCCGTGCCTGGTGGCACCCGGCAGGATTCTGGGGCCTGCTGTACTGGTTTGCCATGCTGCCGGCCCATCTGTTTATTTTCCGGGGGATGGCTAAAGCCATAGAGAAGCAGAGCAAAATAGATCCTTAACGTTTTACCACTAACAGGATCACTGTTTATTGAGTGGAATCTCCGGCTGCCACTGCATCCAGGCCTTCTCGGGTTTTTGAACCAGCTGGAAGCGATGGCCTGGAGCCACCGGCTTGTTCGGTGGCTCCGGTGTCGCAAAGGAAATCCCACCTGATAACAAAGCCTCCAGGGACTCCGTTCGAATGGATGCCCCCTTGAACAGGCCCACATCGATATCGATGCCACTGGCATTCCAGAACCGGCTCTGGTCGCTGACCAGAGACTGATAACGCTCCTCGATGTTAATGACAATGATCACCTGGCTGGCAGGGTTGGCCAGCCGGTAGCCCGTCACCTCCCCAACCGGGATTTCCCGGTAATAGACAGGATTTCCCCGTCGTATGGATCCCAGGCGGTCACTGACCAGCTCCAGCACCAGACCGGTTGGACGGGGAAGATCATCGGGTTCTTTTCTCTGGCCAATAAAGCGTTTCCTGGAGGGGCCCGGTTTCTCCGCTACCAGCAGGTTGATGTAAGACCCTTTCAGTACCGTGTCCAGATTGGCGCTACCGGCCAGCCCAAGCTTGGGCCCCACCAGCCAGAACCGTGTGCCTTCACGGGCAAGCCACGCCTTATCGCCATCCAGCAATGCCCTGGCAACCACCCCTTTTCCAGCGGCATCCAGATCCACTCCCGTCAGGCGCCCAACCTCTACACCACGAAACCGGATTCGAGTCCCCTCCTGCAAACCGTCCGCTTTCTCAAAATAAATATCAATGGGCAGCCCATCTTCGAGGGAACCCTTTTCATCCCGGTAAAGGGTAAAACGGTCGCCATTGCTGGCTCTTTTCCCACCAGGACTGTCGGTCCGGAAAGCAATCCCGCCGGAAATCAATGTGCTGAGAGTGCCCGCACGGATTTTAAAGCTGCTGAGGTTACCCTCGAAACTGAGGCCACTGACATTCCAGAAGCGACTGCTGTTGTTCACCAGGTGGCGGTACCTTGATTCAATCAGCCCATACACTTCCACCCCTTCAGGCCGGAGTTCATAAGACTGAACCGTACCCACAGGAACATTGTGGAACAGAATGGGGCTGCCCACGGTGACTCCCCAGAGCGATTCAGCCCTGAAAGACAGGTGCAGCCCCGGTGCTGTTGCTGGTGCTGCAGGCCGCTGGCTCATTCCTTTAAAAAGACGCTTTTCCTGGCCTTTATCAAGGTCCTTTTTATTGACATCCATGGCCACATAACGACCACCCAGCAAAGTATCCAGCCCGGTCACGCCCTGAAGACCAAGCCTGGGCTCCACCACCCAGAAACGGGCCCCTTCCACCAGCATGGAACGGGCCTCTGGTCGTATGCTGGCCTCTGCCACTATCCGGTTCATATCTTCACTGACATCAATGGCCCGGATGCGTCCCACCTCAAAGCCATGAAAGCGGATTGGCATTGAACGTTCCCCCAGAGAAACCTCAAGGGGAAACTCAATGGTGATGGGAATACCCACTTCAGCTTCTTCATAATCTGGATAAAGCACAAAGCTCTGACCGTCACTCACCGGGGAAGAGGCGATCTCCCATTCCGGAGTGTAAAAAGCAATGCCTCCCTGCAGAATGGACACCAGAGATTGAGTGCGGACCTTCAGGTTTGAAAGGTTGCCACTGACATGGACCCCTCCGGCATTCCAGAACCGGGTATTCTCATGAACGAGGTGAGCAAACTGGGAACGGATAAAGACCTGAACCTCCACCGACTGGCCATCCTCTGACAGATCATAATCAAACACCTCACCCACTTTCAGTTTGCGGTAATACACCGGGCTCCCTTCTTCAACGGATGAAAGTTCCCTGGCTCTGAGGGTAAGTCGTAAACCGTCCTGTTTGTCCACAAGAGAGGGCGCCTCTGCCAGTGCCACAAACGATCTTTTCTTCTTCCCCGAAGCGGATGGACTGAAAGCGATGTAATTACCGGACACCAGGGTATCGAGCCCCGATACTCCGGCAAAGCTGACCTGGGGTTTGACCAGCCAGAAGGCACTGTTTTCCGTGAGCAGCTCTTCAAAGCGGGCATTCATTTCGATAGAGACGTCCACAGCTTCCAGATCTTCGCTGGGCGCAAGGGCCGTCACCCGGCCAATGGCAATGCCCTTGTGCAGTACCTCCGTTTTACCCACTTTGATACCCCGGCCGTCGATAAAACGAACCTGAACTTCTAACCCTGACTGCTCAAGGGTCCGCCAGGCGAGCCAGCTGACAATCACCAGGGCAATGAGCGGAAGGAACCAGACAGGCGTCAGGTGTCGATGCTTTCTGACCCTGGCCGGGGAGACCGGATGATCATCGGTCATTTTCACCTCCTGTATACCCATCGCCTTTCAAGTTGCTACTTTGTTGGCTGCAATCACTCACCCCGGTCACTTGGTTAATCCAAGCTCCCGGGGCTTCGTTCTTTTGCCGCCGCGTAGCAACATGAAATCCTTTGGGTATATACGCGGGGCCTGCTATTTTTCTTTCGCTAGGGGCATTTATCTCAGCGCTCAACGGAGCATCTGCATCATCCCATAGCAGCCTGGGGTCAAAACTGATGGCCGCCAGCATGGTCATGATCACTACTGACGCAAAAGCCCAGGCTCCAGCACCGGGAATCACCTGGCTGATCTGGCCAAACTGCACCAGAGAGGCCAGCAGTGAGATAATAAAAATATCCAGCATTGACCAGCGACCGATCCAGACAATCACACGATAGAGTTGCATTTTCCGGTGCAGGGATAACCTGGTCCGACCCGACAGTTGCACCGACAGGAGCAGCCACATCATGCCCAGCAATTTCAGCAATGGCACAACGATGCTGGCGGCAAAGACCAGCGCGGCAATGGCCAGCAGACCGTGGTCCAGCAACCTCATGACACCGGACATGATGGTGTCAGCACTTCCCTGCCCAAACCGGTTGACGGTCATCATCGGCAGAATATTCGCTGGAACGTAGAGAATGGCAGCAGTGACGGTCAGCGCCCAGCTTCTGGCAATGCTGTTTGTCCGGCGGATCACCACTTTGGCACCACAGCGGGGACAATGAACTGCGGATTGACTGCACACATAGGAGCAGTCCAGACACAGCTTCAAACCCGCCTCAGCACCGTTCATGGTTTTTCCCAGATTCATTGTCCATGGCGCTGTCAGCCACCAGTTTTTCCCACATCCAGTGTTCATCCAGATTCAGGCTAATGGCAATCTCCGTCACCATGAGGGCCCCAAAACAGAACAACCCTGCTCCCAGCTGCACACTAGCCATATCGGCCAGTTTAATGACCGACACCAGTACACCGAGCATATAAATTTCCACCATGCCCCACTCCCCCAGATGCACATAGCAGCGGAACAGCTTTCTGACACCCCGAACCCTTCTATTGAAGACCGCACACAGCAACACCGGCAGCAGTATCAGCAGACGCAACAGGGGGACTCCGATACTGGTGGCAAAAACAATGACCGCAACGGCTGGAAGCCCCTCTCGCCACAGCGCCAGTACGCCACTCCAGAGGGTACTGCCCTGCTGCTGCCCCGCCAGCTCCATGGTCAGAACCGGCAGCAGATTGGCCGGTAGAAAGAAAAAAAGCCCGGTCATCACCAGAGCGAGCAACCGGTGGGATTGAGGATGACGTTGACGCGCCAGAACATGATGACACCTTGGACAACAGGCTTCCTGCCTGACACTCAGCTCAGGTACGGACACCAGAAGGTCACAGTCCGGGCATAAATACACCTTCCGAACGGTCTCAGCCCCTGGTGAATCAGGGGGCAATACATTGAGAGGAAGATCATTCATTCAAAGCCATCCTTCGATAGGGATATTGGCAATACTGACGGCCACTACAGCGAAAGTATGGCTCGACTCCGGAAATATTGAACCCCGGTCAAGGAACATCTCCCAGGAAAATCGGGTTGCCAGCCTCAAATTCCTTGCTTCTAATTCAGAGTCATCGGCAGCGGGTGCGCGATGCAAAGCCTTTCCATAAACAAGAAAGCCCTTCCTTCCCAGGCATATCATCATCCAATTCAAAATGAATGGGCTTCAAGGTAACGGCCCATAACCAACTTCTGGTAAAATTCATAGGCAGGCAAGGCAGTATATCCTCTGTACGCCAAGCCTATTGATCTGCCATTGCAAGAATGATGTTGGAGGTAATGATGAAAGGTGGCGCTGTTCAAATTAAGTGTTGCTCTACCCAATGTATAGAAACTTGATCTAAAAAAGCCTCCTCTGAGAAGAGTTGAGTTTTAAGAAACCTTTTCCACCCGAGGTAACGAGACAGGTATTTTGTTG
>NZ_JBLYZI010000168.1:0-7257 GCF_057680865.1 Endozoicomonas sp. Z74 | reverse complement strand
CAACAAAATACCTGTCTCGTTACCTCGGGTGGAAAAGGTTTCTTAAAACTCAACTCTTCTCAGAGGAGGCTTTTTTAGATCAAGTTTCTATACATTGGGTAGAGCAACACTTAATTTGAACAGCGCCCAATAGAACCGTTAAGCAACCCGTTTGGCCCGGCTTCAAAAATAGCAAGGGAGAGGTTCTGTCTAAAGGTATTGTCACAACTTAATGGTGAAGCTTCGATATGTCAAAACACCGAAAGTGGTTCACCGCTTGTCCAGAGATGTAAACAACCACATAAAATAATCAGCAGCCAGGTTCAACCGGCTGCCGGTCCAGCAGAACATCTCACCATCCACAAACTGGCAGGAGGCGTTGACCCCAGCGTTCTTCAGCTCCTGAGCATGCCGATCACGGAAAGGGTAAGGCTCTGAAGACAATAGCAGTCTATCTGGAGCGGCCTGGAGCAATTGCTCAACGGTCACTTCTGGATAGCGGTCAAGATCCCCAAAGACATTTTCCATCCCGCACAGGTTCAGTATTTCATTGATAAAGGTATTACCTGCAGCCACCCGCCAGGGTTTTCTCCAGATCAAATAAGCTACTCTGAGCGCTTTTCCTTCCACCTTCCGGGTCATAAGGCGGGTCATCTTTTCCTGGATTTCAGATACAAGATGGAGCGCTGCTTCCTCAGTACCCGTCAGCTCACCAACCGATGCAATCATATTCAGGGCGTCATCAAGGGTTTGAATATCACAGAGCCAGACCGGGTATTGCTGTTGAAGCCGTTCAATGCCCTCTTTGTAATTTTCTTCCTTGTTGCCCAGAATCAAATCTGGCTTGAGCCGGTCAATAGCATCAAAATCAAACCCTTTCGGGCCACCAATAATGATTTTGTCACCACGGGCATTCTCTGGATGGACGCAGTAACGGGTAACCCCGACAACCCGGTCACCAAGCCCCAGATCAAACAACAACTCGGTCATGGAAGGAACCAGGGAAATGATGCGCGATGGCTCTGAGTCCACAGCTACTTTATTCTGCATCTGATCAGTCAACCACCGCTTCATAACCGGTTCCTTATGGGTTTCAGGTTTATATCTTTTAACGCAACATATCTTTAGCCATCTGGCCCACTTCAGGATGGGTCAGATATTTAGAGAATGCCTGCATGGCTTCATCGGGCCCATAGGCCATCACCAGCACCGGAGTGTTGGTATGAGTGCCCGTTCCCCACACAACATACTGCTGTTCAGCCAGTACATGCCCCATGAGGTTCCAGTGGGTTTCATCGCCATACACATAGAAGGAGTCAAACAGGCTTTTCACCGCCGGCCAGGACTGCTGGCCCAGGTAATCATGACCTTCTACATAAAACCGGTTCTCCACCCGCTCCATGGCCCGGGCCGCCATCGCTTCGGTCACTTTAAAGTCATGATGCTGTTCCATCATTGCCGCCAGCCGGGCCGGAGTCTGCTCCGCTTTCGGCAGGGCCTTGAAGTCACCCCAGATATTCTTGTTGCTGCGGCTCTGGGCGAAAATACGGTCCAGAAGACTCAAGTCAACAAAGTTAAACATGGGCTGGTAAGGTTCGTCCCCAAAACCGGGCTCTGGCAGGGAAACCTTCTCAGGCACATCTTTCATGCTGTAGCTGAAGCCAAAAGAGCCGGTTTCATGGTCTGCAGTAACGATCACCAACGTGTCATCCCGCTGCTCAGCCCAATCAAGCACATAACCGATGGCATCATCAAATTTGACCATGTCATGGAGCATCGCACCCACATCGTTTTCATGGCCCGCCCAGTCAATCTGGCCGCCTTCCACCATCAGGAAAAAGCCTTCTTCTTTTTTAGAAAGCACATCCAGCGCCTTGGCGGTCATTTCTTTCAGGGTTGGCTCCGTGCGGTTCACATCATTTTTGGTGGCATTGTATTCAATACCGTCCATCATCCCTGAATTGGCAAACAGACCCAGCAGTTTATCGCCACTGGCAGCGTTCATCTGCTCCCGGTTGAAAGCCAGCTGGTAACCGGACTGTTCCGCCTGGGTCAGCAGATTCAGGTTATCCCTGCGCTTGGAGCTCACACTGAAACTATGATCGGTCTTTTTGACCATAGCATCGTAAACCGCACCTTTGTCGTTAACAGCAGCCGGAATGAAATGGCGAAGCCCGCCGGACAACATGACATCCGGCCCGATGCGAATCATGTCCTCAGCAATTTCATTTTCCATGCTGCGATGGGAGCGATGAGCGGCAAAAGAGGCAGGCGTCGCATGAGTAAGCCGGGTATCAGACACCAGGCCGGTGGCTTTACCCAGTTTCTGGGCTCTCTCAACAATGGTCTCGAGGTATTCACCTTGAGAGCCAACCCCAATCACCTCACTCAATGTCGGATAGCCTGTGGCCAGCTGGGTGGCTGAACAGGCTGAATCCACCACAATTTTATCTTTGGGGCCGGTGTTGGAAATACCCAGTACCCCTTTATCAATTAATTGTTCAATGGCGGTCGGTTGGCCATTATAGATCGAATGGGGCGCACGCCGGGCATAGGTTTCCAGCAGGCCAACCTGCTGTGGCCCCATCCCGTCACCAATCATCATGATGACGTTCTTTACCCCGGGCGGTGATTTAACCGCAGGTTCTGATACTGAGTCTTTGCCCGGCGAACTACAGCCAGACAAAGCCAGTGCCGCACCGGCCATTAAGGCAGCGGCTAACTTTACCGATTTCATAGGATTACCCTCCAGGTTAATAACTTCAGGATCTCAACCCGAGCCATCTGCTCATTTTTTCTAATCAATTAAATAAAGCCCGTAAAAGCTTTAGAGAGATGGCTGTTTAAAAACGGGCGGGGCACCCTCTTCCCCCGAGTCAGGTGCCCCGCCGTTTACCTCTTACCACTGAAGACTGCTGATCAAAGCAGCTTCTGGAAAAACGCTCTGGTCGGTGACGGAATTACTGTTTTACCAATCAGCATTCCCGCTTCACTGGCCGCCATCACCCCGGAGTCCACTCCGGCATTGACGGCGGATAACTCGCCGGTCATGACAATGAACGACTTACCACCAATGGCCATAGCCAGACGCACCTCAATCATTTTCACATCCGCCGCCTTGGCAGCAGCGTCAGCAGCGATCACCGCAGAGGCCACGCTGAAGAACTCCAGAACCCCCACCGCATTCACCTGACTGATGTCGTTCGAACCACTGAGCCCGGCCAGCAGTTCTTCATGGATATTGGCAATCAGCAACCGGTCGACAATGGTCTGACGGCCGACCTCTTCACCCGCCTCCACCGAGGCTCTGACGGCAGCCACATCACCGGACACGATGATCAGATATTTTCCAGGGCAGATGGTTTTGGCTTCTTCAAGCCGGATGTCCGCCGCTTTGGTCATGGCGTCCGCGGCTTCCATCCCTTTTGCAATACTGGTGAATTCCAGCAATCCCAATGCTTTGCTCATAACGCCTGCTCCCGGGCAATCACTACCTGGTTTTCATTCACATCAACCACCTGGCCACAGATACTGGCATGGATCATCGAACCCAGCTTGCCTTCCGGGATCGCACCAATCAGCTGCCCTTTTTCCACCCGGTCACCCACCTTCACTACCGGCTCACTGCCTGCACCAATGTGCTGCCACATGGAAAGACGGACCCTGTCGCTGTCCACTGCCTGGAACTCATGAAGGGGCTGATGGTCATAGTCGTTCAAATCGAGCCTTGAGATCAGCCTGGCAGGAGGGACTTTGCGGAACTCTCTGCCATCCCGGGCAATGACGTCACTGCCATCGTGCTGATAGCGAATGCCTTTTTCCCGGAGTTTGCCAGCGATATAGAAATTCACCTTGCGGGGGGAAATGCCCATAGGGCAGGAGTACATTTCACAAACCCCACAACCGCAGCACAGCAATGCTTCACTGTGGGACTCATTCAAATCCTCTGCATACTTCACGGCATTCATCATCTTGTGGGGGTGCAGCGGGTGGCCAATCAAATAACGGGGACACTGTTCCGTACAGAAGCCACACTGTATGCAGGCTCTTGCCCGATTGATGATCTGGGTGTCGGTCTCGTTCGCACGACTGACCAGATAATGATCAGCAGGAATGACGATCAGGGCTCCATCGGTTTTGGTGATGGACATGCCCGGCAACTGTTCCTGGTCAATCATGCCGCCCATCATGGGGCCACCGCGAATAACGCAGAAATTGCTGATGGTGGTTCCCCCAGCCGCTTCCAGGCAGGCTTCAAAGGAGGTACCTACAGGCACCTTGATCAACCGGGGTTCCCTGACTTCCCCGAGCACCGACACGTACTTTTCCGTGACCGGCTGATTCTGGCTGGCCTCAAACACATTGATCATGGTCATGACATTGGAGACCACACAGCCCACATTCAGGGGAATACCACCCGGCGGTACTGAACGACCGGTGACTTCAAACACCGTCATCTGCTCATCACCGGCGGGATAGAAATTCTGGAGATCATGGATCTCCACCTCCGCCTCCAGGCGCTCAATGGTTTCCCGAAGACTGGCCACTTCCCTGACGTACTTTCCCTTAACCGCAATCACGGCCTTTCTGGCTTTCACCTGGGCTTTGGTCAGCAGAATACCGCCAATCAATTCTGCCGCCCGCTCGCGCATCAGAAACTGATCGGTCTGCAGCAAAGGTTCGCACTCGGCGGCATTGATAATCAGGTATTCCGCTTCAGCATTGAGTTTGACATGGGTGGGAAAACCGGCACCACCGGCACCCACCACCCCGGCCTGGCGGACAAGCTCGACTAGATCCATGGTATTTCCACAGCAATAACAAGGGGATATGCCGGAGGTAAAAGGGCCGGCATGCATCAAATCTGTGTCATTTAACAGTGGAAAGATGATAAGGGCCGCGGCCAGGGGGGCTCTTGTGTCAGGTCAATATCCCTGCGGGGCCGGATATTGACCTGAATCAATATTCGGAAGGTGCTGGCCAAATGTGGAACTTTATTCCAAAAATAAAGTCTTTTGGATAGAAATTACCTCATGAAGCAATTTTACCTAATATAGGAAGCCTCAACATGGATCGCCTTTCAGAAGCACCTTATGCTTCTTCTATAGAGATGCCACCCCTTAGTAAGGAAGGAGGGGCAATCCGTAAACAACCGGCCAAAGCACCAATAACTTCCCATCAAAAGGAAAGCTGGAGCGTTGACTCAGAGGGCGGTAAAAGTATGAGAATGCGGAAGGTAAGCCACAAAACAATGGCAGTAAAAGTGGAGGCACCTCTTTTTCTTACTGAAGATCAGCTTTCCGAACAAGCCAGGGAATTAATTGAGTTATACAGAAAAAAAGATGCCCCCTCTGAAATGGAGATTCAAATGGAGATCCAAGGTGATCCTGAAGCAACAGCCCTTTTCAAGTACATTCAGTCCATGAAAGAAACCGAGGAAGAAGGGAGTAACCCATCACAGGAAAGTGCCAGTGAAAGCCTCCGATCACATTTTCATCACCGGGGACCCAAAGTCAAAAAGAAAACAATTAAAAAACAGCAGAGAAGATGGGAAAAAGAAAAAAAGAAGCAAGAACAAGCTTCATTATCAAGACAATATGAATTAATGAAAAGGACAGTAGCTATTCCCAAAATATTGAGCGCAATGATAAAAGACTGTAGAAAAAAAGGCATTGATGAAAAAAAGTATACAGAATCAATAAAAGATCTTAATGAAGTCGACTTTCTTCTTAACGCTATTTCTCAGAACCTCCCCGACCTTCATTTCAGGTCAAAAAAAGCCAGAGCACATATAGAAATAATGAATGGGTACTATATAGAGTCTATCCATAACTTTGAAGCACTTCAAAAAGATAGATCCCGAGTTGATGTTTCTGAATCTATGTTTCTGGTTGGACTGTATCTTGGTATGAAAAGATTCAACCCACAAAAAGAGGGAATGACTATACTCCCCTGCTTTAATTCAGAGAAAGCCTATAGCACTCTGATGAATGCATTGCCAAAAGAGCAGCAGCCTGATCACGCCTGGACAAGCTTTTGCTCAGACTCACCAGTGAATTATGAAATGATGAATGGCCTTCTGAAAATCAAGCACCAGTCAAACTGGGATATCGATCATGAAGTAGCCGAAATTGTAAAATCAGGTTACTCTTTTCATCTGGAGACACTGGCTTGTATGTCTGCTCACAAGCATATTGAAATGAATCGATATGATTCTGCAGCATCAGACATTCGACTCCTACAAGAAAAGAACACTGCCTTGTTTGACTACTATATGGCGCGTATAGCGCATAAGAAAGGTGATTACCTAAAAGCACTGGAACTTTATAATCTATCTCTGAAAAGGGAGACCCCCGTCTTCCAGGAAATTTATGACATATTAATCGCATTAGGTGATAAAACAGAGGCTGCTACCTGCCTTCTGGCAGCGGAGCAATTTTATAGAGATAAGAACTGTCTACACGAAGCCGCCTACTATGGAATTCGGGCTGAAGTATGCTCTTTAGAAGCCTTACAAGAAAAACTGATATCCAGAAAATCCAGTAAGCAAACGGTATGTGCTAGCCCAGAACCACCATTAACAGATCAGTTTCAAGACAAGCCAGTTACTCCACCAGAAGATAAAGACATCATCGTTAAAACGCAGAAACTGGCATTTGAATCAGAAGCCTCATTGGGTTCAAGTGACGACGGGGCAGTACCCAGAGAGCCGAAAGAAGTGATACCAGATGAAATCAGTTGTTTTTATATGTTGAACAGCATGATTGACCAGTTCAAACGTAACCCATCGGAAGCCTTTGATGAAGAACAAATATCCATGGAATTTTCCCGTATTCTTCAAGAATACCCTGACGATCTATGGTTACTTCACTCTCATGGCTGGTGGTGTTTTGAGCAAGGGGATTTATCAATGGCCAAAACACAACTATTAAGAGGACTTGAACTTGCCTTAGGACGGAAGCCAAAACTGAAAACAAGAACCGCTTTTCAGGAAGAAAAGAAACAAGCTGGCCTTATCCTGAATATTTTGCTGAAACAGTTCGAAGAGACCCGACCAACCCCCATGACAGAATCATGGCAGAATCAAGCCAGAGATGTTGCAGCTTTCCTGAGCGCATACGCGCACATCCTTGTTGCAGAAGGGTTGACTGCAGGGCAAAAACATGATCACCAATTGAACAGCGCCATCAAGAAACAGCCTGTATAATCAGGGTTTTTCCTGTCTTTCGATGTCTGCAAAAGCCCTGTTTTCCAAATTCTCCTCGCTCACTGATAAGC
>NZ_JBLYZI010000167.1:0-7762 GCF_057680865.1 Endozoicomonas sp. Z74 | reverse complement strand
AGTGGTTAAACCCTGCCACTTTCAAGTAAGTTTTTGGTGGATTATCCACCAAAATTTCTGGGGCTAGGCTGCTTTTGCGATCCCAAAAGATGAATTTATCAAATAGCTGGGGTTGTTCGCACCTTCCCTAGCCCCCTCTGCTTGACTTGAGCTCGCTCATATTTCCTGACAGGTAATAACCGGGGATGGTCATGGGGGAACTCCCAGGCTGGCTGTCCAACCAGCCGATGGCCTTTCAGCTCAAGGGGCGCATCAAGAACAATGTCCCCAAACACATAGAAAGTACACTGAACTCCCATCTCATCAGCTTTTGCAACAGCCTCCGGAAGTCCCTGGCCAGAGACAGCCTGTGGACAACGGCTTTCATCAGACAGTGGCATTACTTCACTCACGTCCCCAAGACCCTGATGCTCTCTGAACATCATGGGGAGTAAGGCCACCACAAAATGAAGGGGAGATACGGAGCTAACGTCACCGGCAGCCGCCTTTCCGTTCATAAACAGCAGAAAAGCGAGAAACAGACACCAACACTTGACCACGGACAGCATTCCAAGCACACCATCAACTGAATGGGTGTAGTGTAGACTCTGCTGACCAACCCGTAGAAAAGGGTGTCGGGCACATCATTTTCTTTTACCCGCTCCTGAATGACGTACAATAGCGTCCGGGATGGAAAGGAGTATGGCGGTGATCAGCAGGCTGGATCAGAAAACAACAAGCACCCTCTACGGGCATTTTGCCCGACAGCTGGAAGCCTCCGGCTTCAGCGGCGACATCGAATTGGACTATGCCGGGAGAACGGTGCTGTCCACGGATAATTCGATCTACCAGGTGATGCCCGAGGGTGTGCTCTACCCCCGTTCTACCGGGGATATCAGCAAAGTGTTCACCCTGGCCGCCACTGAACCCTTCCGCCAGATCGTTCTTTCTCCAAGGGGAGGCGGCACCGGCACCAACGGCCAATCATTAACCAGCGGTTTTATGATCGACACCAGCCGGCATATGAACCGGGTTCTGGAAATCAACTCTGAAGAACGCTGGGCCCGGGTACAATCCGGAACGGTGAAAGATGACCTCAATGAACAGGTGGCCAGAGAAGGACTTTTCTTTGCCCCGGAGCTGTCCACCAGTAACCGGGCGACCGTCGGTGGCATGGTCAACACCGATGCCAGTGGCCAGGGGTCCGTGGTCTACGGAAAAACCCGCCACCATGTTCTGGAGCTGACCTCGGTTCTGCCCGACGGAACCGTCTGGCACTCTTCCCCCATGGACAGCCACGAACTGGATCAGCTGTGTCAGCGGCAGGACCGGGTTGGTGACATTCACCAGACACTGAAAGCCGTTCATGAGCAACACCATGAGCGGGTCACCGAGATCTTTCCAAAACTGAACCGGAACCTCACCGGCTACGACCTTGCCCATATCTTCAATACAGAGGGGCAGTTTGACCTGAATGCTATCCTCTGCGGGTCCGAGGGCACACTGTCCATGGTCAGTGAGATCAAGGTCAACCTGCTGCCCATTCCCACTCACTCAGCCCTGGTGCTGGTTTTCTACAAAAGCTTTCAGGAATCGCTTCAGGATGCCCAGTCCCTGATGGCGGCAAAACCGGCCTCCATTGAAACCGTGGACTCCCGGGTGCTGAGTCTGGCCAAGTCAGACAGTGTCTGGGAGAGCGTTAAAGCCTTCTTCCCTGAACACAATGAGGACATCGACGGGATTAACTTTGTCGAGTTCACCGGCAACCATGAAGCCGAGATCCAGCAGGGCATTGACCGTCTGATCAACGAGCTTGAAAAGCCCACCCGGCTCTGGCGTGCCGGGCACCAGACCGTGCTGGGTTCCGCCAACGTCAAAAAAATCTGGAATATGCGCAAGCAGGCGGTTGGGCTGCTGGGCAATATGGAAGGCGACGCCCGCCCTATCCCCTTTGTTGAGGATGTCGCCGTTCCCCCGGAGAATCTGGCTGATTTTATCCAGCAGTTCCGCGCCCTTCTGGATAGCCATCAACTGTCTTATGGCATGTTTGGTCATGTGGATGCCGGTGTCCTTCACGTTCGCCCGGCCATCGACATGAAAGACCCGGAGCAGGAAAAACTGGTACGCACCATCAGTGATGACGTAGCCGCTCTTGCGCGTCACCATGGAGGCGTCCTCTGGGGAGAACATGGGAAAGGCGTACGCTCGGAATACGCACCGGATTTTTTTGCGGATCTCTATCCTGTTCTCCAGGACATCAAAGGAACATTCGATCCCTATAATCAGTTGAATCCCGGGAAAATAGCCACTCCCGCCAGCCTTCCCCAGCCGGTGGAACTGCTGAAAATTGATGAAGTACCCACCCGGGGCCAGCAGGACCGGGACATTGAACGGCAGTCGTTTGAAGCATTCACCAGTGGGATGTACTGCAACGGAAATGGCGCCTGCTTCAACTACAGCCCCAACAGTGCCATGTGCCCCACCTGGAAGGCCACCCATGACCGGATTCAATCCCCCAAAGGCCGGTCCAGCCTGGTCAGGGAATGGCTCAGGCTGCAAAGTGCAGCCGGAATGGACGTTGCCGCTGAAGCCCGGAAAACCCGTCAGGCCAGTGCTTTTACCGATGCAGGAAAAAAGCTGGTCAACCTGGTCAGCAAGTGGCGGGGGGAAGACGACTTCAGCCACGCCGTCTATGGAGCCCTGGACAACTGCATGAGCTGTAAGTCCTGTGCCGGACAGTGTCCAATCCAGGTGAATGTTCCGGATCTCAGGTCAAGGTATTTTGAGCTTTACCATAGCCGCTACCCTCGCCCTATCAAGCACCACATAGCCGCGATGCTGGAGCCCATGCTGCCGGTTATGGCCCATTTCAAACCCGCCTGGAACTGGGTCATGGGCTGGTCACTGACCCACAGCCTGGCCGGCAAAACCGTTGGCCTGACCGACCTGCCCCAGATCACCAGTGCCTCCCCCCTGAATGACTGCTGTCGTGCAGGAGCCACCCCGGCCAGCCGGAGCCTGATCGAATCTATTCCTGCCTCTGAGCGGGAAAAAACCGTGGTGATTGTTCAGGATGCTTTCACCAGTTTTTTTGAAACGCCTTTACTGACGGATCTGGTGGAACTGTTAATCCGCCTGGGTTACCGCCCTTTAGTGGCCCCTTTCAAACCCAATGGCAAGGTACTTCATGTCTACGGGTATCTGGGACGCTTTGAAAAAGTGGCCAGCACCAATGGTAATGAGCTCAAAGCGCTGGCAGACACCGGTGTCAGCCTTATGGGTATTGATGCAGCAGTGACCCTCACTTACCGGGATGAATACCGGGAAGTCATGGGTAAAGATTCGCCAGAGGTATTATTACTGTCTGAGTGGTTTTCCCAACAATCTATGGCCCTTCAGCAGCTGGGAATCCAACTCAAAGGTGAGTTTACTTTACTTGGGCACTGTACTGAAACGTCAAACGTCCCTTCAGCCGTAGCCCAGTGGCAACAGCTGTTCCATAACCTGGGAATGAAACTCAACTATCAACCCACCGGCTGCTGTGGCATGGCGGGTATATACGGCCATGAATCCCGAAACCAGGACACCTCACGTAAACTCTACGACCTGAGCTGGAAAGAAGTGGTCACCCGACCGGAAAACCAGGGAAAGCTGGTGGCCACCGGCTACTCCTGCCGTAGCCAGGTCAAACGATACGGTGATGGTGCCATCCCCCATCCGGTCCAGGTGATTCTTCGGGTATTGAAAAGCGCCCCATAAGCACCTATCTATTGGAAATACGGTTTTTCATTTTTGCCAGAACCGTATTTCCAGTGCTTTAACCCGTTCAATCTGCACGCATCAACGATAGAGCTGGCAGTTGTCAGGAATCACTTCATAAGCCACGGTAACCTCCTCAAGAAAGGCCCGGGTGACCACAACCAGTGCGGAATAAAATCCACTGTCGTCTGCCTCCGCCAGCAACTCAAGGTAACGCCCAGCCCAAGGCAGAAGGTGCACTTTGAGCAGCTCCACCACGGCCTCATCATTCTCGGCTTCCATAAAATAAGCCATGGCCAGAATCATCAGGCCAAACTGGTCTTCCGGCTCATTCAGCTCTGAATCCAGCTGCAGCTCCTGTCCGTTCAGGAAACGACGATAGTTTAACGTTGACTCGCCCATCAGCAGGTTTTCCCGGTCCTGATAAACCGAACCCCAAGGTGGGGCAGCCATGGGACCAGGACCTTCAAACAGCAGAGAAAAGGTATAATCTCTCTCATCAGGATCTACCGACATCATCGTCTGGCAGGCCTGCTCTATCTCAGAGGGGGTTTTCCAGGGGAAAACAGAAGGCAGTTCAGCCAGCTGGGACAGTACCCGCCGGGCTTCTTCACTGGAGGGAGAATAATAAAATAAAGACCCCAGCACCCGGGGCAGGACAGCAACAGCAGACAAAACAGAACTTCCAGTCGAAAGACGATAGACTGCAATTTTATCAAAAGCCGGTGGTAACCAACATAAGATCGCTCTAAAAAAGAAAAGAGCCCTTTCGTTCAGGTATTTTTAACAGTATCACCGACTTTTGATCAACCAACCTGCATCAGGAGAGAGAATATGCCCAGGCAGATCATTGACCTTTCAATGTACCTTGAAAATGATGTGATATCAGACCCTCCTGGTTACGGACCCAAAATCACCTATATGCGCCACCGGGAAACCTTTGGCCAGATTGCCCCCTTTTTCCCTGGTCTGGAACAGGAAGACCTGCCGGACGGGGAAGCCTGGGCCATTGAAAAGGTGGAACTGATCACCCACAACGGCACCCATCTGGATGCGCCTTATCACTTCCACTCCACCATGAACAATGGCGAAAGGGCCATTACCATTGATGAAGTCCCTCTGGAATGGTGCTTTCAGCGGGGGGTTAAACTGGATTTCCGGCATTTTGAAGATGGGTATGTGGTTACCCCGGAAGATGTTGAAAAAGAACTGAAAAGAGTTGGCCATCAGCTCCAACCTCTGGATATCGTCGTAGTGAATACCAGAGCTGGCAGTCGCTACGGCAAAGATGACTATGTTTCGTCAGGTTGCGGCATGGGACTTGACGCAACCCTTTATCTGCTGGAAAGAGGCGTCAAGCTCACAGGAACCGACGCCTGGAGCTGGGACGCTCCTTTTGTACACACTGCAGAAAAATACCGCCAGTGCCAGGATGCCTCTCTGATCTGGGAAGGGCATAAGGCAGGTCGCCAAATGGCGTACTGTCACCTGGAAAAACTGCATAACCTGGAAGCATTGCCAGACCACGGTTTTATGATTTCCTGCTTCCCCGTGAAGATTCGCGGCGCTTCCGCAGGCTGGACCCGTGCTGTGGCTATCCTGAATTAAACCCACGCTCACAAAACCTCAGAAAATACATTAACGTACCCTTAAAAACGAGCCTATTCATGAATAGGCTCTAATGCTCTATTAGGCACAGCAGGCAATATATGTGATTTATTGATCGGCATCAGCTGTGATAAGCATTTAGATTTCGCTTATCAAAACTGCGCAGCCAGTCATTGGGCACCAACATAAAACCTTAGCGTTGATAAAACCTTATTCCTGACCAATAGAACAGGTCGTCCATGGCGTTGGCTTTTGTCCAACCGGTCGTATGAGGAAGTAGAATGCAGCTTAAATGAATTTCCACCTTTGTTCGCTGCTTTTCTGCCAATAGCAAACTCTGCACCGTCAGTTTTTACATCAAGATTTCCAAGGAATGAAACCCACCATCCATCATACTTTTGTTGATCATCGGGCCGGATTGATGGAAACCTTTCGACAGGCTCATTCCCACACAACCAGGACTCCTTTTCCTTCATGAACACCTTAAATTCAAGAAAAACCCGGCCTTTTTTCTGACTCGGATCACAAGCCAGTTCTACAGGAAAAGCGTAGTCTGCTTCTGACTGATCCTCTATATTCTTCCAAACCAGCAAAAACCCTAAAAGAGACCCTACAGAATTAACCGTAGAAATCTCCTTCCAAGCAACTCCAAAATGATAGTTATTCACTAAATTAGCTGTAGAGAACCGTTTTTCCAGCTTGTAATCATTCTTTTCTATCATTTTCTCACAGCGCAAATTACCTGATGTACCATGAAAGGGAGACACTCCATCCTCTTTTTTACTCAGCAAATAATCAAAAAGCACAAAACACTCACTCTTATATCGTTGAGCATTAACAATAAGCTTTTTGGTTGCAGTAATCGCATCATTAACATCTTCAACATTATCATATTGATCACTAACCTCAGGAATTACCGAACCCTCTGTGCTTGAGCCTGAAAACACAAAGAAGCAAAACACTAGTGCAAAAAACCGACCACAGCCACTACCTGATTTCATATTAATCACCCAAATGCAAAAGCCGTACATACCAAACCAAGGTAGCAGCCAAGATCAGCAATATAAAACCAATTCAAAATTAACGTGATTTTGTTATTAGTTATTTGCATAGCTTTTTCATTTAGCATTAAAACATAAGTTTTAAAATCAAATATCACGGCCAAACCCAAATCGCGAAAAGCCTATGTCTGCACCAAGTGCGGCAGTGAATCCAGAGAATTTCAAGAACAGTTCAGAGGGCTGCAAGACATAGACGCTTATCAAGAAATAAATTACCCTTTCTGACACAGCGGCTATTCCCGCCTAAGCCGGGCTGGAAAGACGGTACAACAACCTGACAAATTCATTCAGAAAAGTCTTTTGGAACCGCTCACAGATACCATTCGTTTGAGGGTGCCGTGCTTTGGTTTTCGTGTGCTCAATGCCTAAGGCCACCAGAGTTGGTCAGCGAATTCAAGCAGCCCAGGCTTGTGTTTAATGACAAGATCATTATGCTGATTCATTGAGGGTTACCCTTGGTTTAGTTGGCGGTACTTAAAACCTAAACCGGCAACCCTCTCTTTTGAAGGGGGCTGTATCAGATCAGACCATTACTTATACACCCAAATACTGCTCAATACCTCCGGCTTATAACTCTTTATTGAAATACCTAGGATAAAAATAAGTCCGAACCACTTCTGCAGCACCTCCTTCAGGCATCATGCCTTTTACTGCCTTAGTAGTGCGCTCTAACAATGAATTAAAAAAACCTTCTCCACTGTCAGGTTCTTCAACTAAAGCCCCAACACTTGAAACATCTACCACTCCGGCCTCTGAACCTTGCTTTTTTTGTATATATTCTTCAAGAAATTGTGAAAACTCGCCAACAAAATCATTTTTATTAATCTCTCCTTTTTGTATCCCAAGCACCACATCAGACTGTAATTTCTGTAGCTGGTTAAGATCTGTGTTAATCAAACTTGTAATTTCAGTCGGCTCAACCAAACTTGCAGTTTCAGGCACCTCACTCAACCCTACTGACTGAACCTCTTTTCCAAATTCAACTAAAACAGCAACAGGGTGATCTCCACCAACTTCTGGATTTTGCAGATTTCCCTCTACGTCATGTTGTCTGTTTTGCAGCCAATACTGAAATATACTGATTGCACAAACCCCTGTGGAAACACCTTTCATGCGGCAATAAACAACCCCACCCACATAAACCACACCGGCGCTGTTCAAATTAAATGTTGCTAACATGGTCTATACTCCCTGAGCATGAGAATTGTCGTGTAAAGTGGAGTTCCAGCCATGAAACCTCAGCAATTCCAAGACATCCTGAAGTCCATACCCATGATGTCCCCAGAGCAGATCGGTGTCCTCCATAAAACTCTGCCGCCCTCACCCATTGCCGGTGATGCACAAGGTATTTCCGG
>NZ_JBLYZI010000166.1:0-7998 GCF_057680865.1 Endozoicomonas sp. Z74 | reverse complement strand
AGAGTGAACTGAGGAACAACCTGAGATTTCCGGGGCAGTATTTTGATCAGGAAACGGGGTTGCATTATAACTACTTCAGGGATTATAACTCTGGGCTTGGGCGATATGTTCAGAGTGATCCGATTGGGTTAAATGGTGGTCTTAACTCATATGGTTATGTTTATGCTAACCCTCTTCGATTTTATGACCCTTACGGGCTTTGGAGTATGGATCCTGTTTGGGGGGTTATTTATGAAACAACAGAGTTTACTTTTGACCAAAATACGGTAGATTTTGTAGCTGGATTTGGTGATGCAATATCAATGAATGGGACAAAATACTTCAGAGAGTGGCAGGGCATTGGTGGTGTAGATTATTGCTCAAAGATATACTCTAGAGGGCAGAACTCCGGAGTTATTTTTGGTCTAATAAATGCGGGAAGAATGTCTCTTGTTACATTTAATAAAATCAATAAGGCTAAATCATGGCGCTCTAACAGTAAGCAGTCAAGACGGACGAGAAACAAAAAAATCGCAGAGGCCGGTGATTATTCTGAAGCACGAAATGAAGTAATAATGACTTTTGTGGCAGGATCAGGAGTAGATGCCTGGGTTGGGATTTTGAGTGGAAAACCAGCAGGCTGCATGGAAAAAGAGGTAGAGAGTGATGTATGCTCAAATTAAAAACTGCTATAGAACACTAAAAGGAAAGTTTTTTCTTTTGGGAGTCTCACTGTTTATGATTCCTTGGCTAAGTCTTGATTTATTTCATGCACTAATGAAAGGTAAAACCAAACAGCTCAGGGTTTCTGGTTATATTTATATTCAGGACAATACCGCTTTGTTTTTATTAGTCGTGATCTTGAAAACAGTATTTCTAGTTGGCTTTACTTGGTATTTAATAAAAATTTTCAAGCAACTTTCTTCAAAAGTGAAACGTAAGAGATGTCTATGACTCTTAGCTCGTTCCCACGCTCAGCGTGGGATCCCCTGCAGGATACTACAGAATAACAGAATAACAGAATAACAGAATAAAGGACAACCACAGATTTAATTTAGGTCTGATACAACCGGCTCCTGCAGATAAAGCTACGTGCTATACCTCGTTCCTACGCTTGGTGTGGTAAAGACTCCCGCTCTTTAACAATGGAATTATTATTTCGTTCCCACGCTGAGCGTGGGAACGAAATACCTTCGAGATCGACAACGCCTTCAACCAGCTGACCCGGCAGGGCGACACCCGCTTTGCATACGATGCCAATGGTAATTTGGTGAAACGGGGCAAACGTAACGCCGATAACAACATTGCTATTGACCCCACCTGAACCTGCCCCGTTTTAACGGACACCTTGCTCTTAAGTCAGGCTGCCAGTTTCTCGTATTGCTCAGGTGTTGTATAGCCTAAGCTGGAGTGCAGTCGCCTAACGTTGTAATAATCAATATATTCCTTGACCGTCCGTTTCAATTCAATGTCTGTTTCAAAACGAACACCATGCAACGCTTCTGCCTTTAAGGAGTGCCAGAAGGACTCCATGTAGGCATTGTCAGTGCACTGTCCTGGCCGATTCATACTGGAAAGCATTCCAAGACGTTTCAGCTCATCCTGGTAGCGTATTGCCGTGTATTCCGCGCCGCGGTCACTGTGAAAGACTAATCCTTTTTTCGGAGTTTGCTCTTTCTGAGCTTGCCTTAAGGCTGATAGAGTCAGTTCTACCGTGCGGGTGTTATCCAGTGACCAGCCCACGATTTTACGCGTATGAACATCCAGTATGGCCGCCAGAAAGTAGTGCCGGTAACCCACTTTCAAGTAGGTGACATCTCCCACCCAGAGCTGATTTCTGGCTTCAGGCCGGGCTTTTCCCAAGATCCGGTTTTCACGGATATAAAAGGCCTTGTGAGTGGGGGCCCGTCGATAGATTCTTGATACTCTGGCCTTGAGTGACAGCGCTTGCATAAGTCGGGCAACCCGCTTTCGCCCACAGTGTATCCCCTCAAGTTTTAACGTTTGGTGGATACGGGGCGCACCATAGCGACCTTTGTGGTCCTGATAAATCTGGCTAATTCGTTGACTCAAACGCTGATCCTGCCTGGCTCTTTGAGATTGAGTACGCTTCACCCAGTCATAGAAACCACTTCTGGAGACCCCATACAATTCACACAGTCGAACGACACTGATTACTTTTTTTTGCTGTGCAATTTTCTGGTAGGCCTCGCCTTTATGTCGAGCCCGGAAGAGGCGGCAATGACTTTTTTTAAAAGGTCATGCTCCTTCAGGAGCTTCTGGTGCTTTTTTTCCAGCGCTCGCAAGCGAGTCAGCTCAGCAGCCGTTTCACGGTCTAGGATTTGGGTATCAGTGTCATGGTTCACAAATTTTCCGTCCCTGTACTGTTTCTTCCACCGCGAAAGCATAAAAGGGTGTATATCGAGAATATCGGCAACATCCTTTGCCATTACGCCGGGCAGAGCCTCCAGCTTGACAGCCATGATGCGAAAAGCGTTGGTAAAAGTGCGATGTTTCTCTTTGAGTCGTAGCATTGGATCACCTTGCTTTGGGTTTGGCAAGGTGTCCGTTTTATCGGGGCAAGATCAACCGGGGCAGAACCTTACTGGCACTACCTTTACGACAGCCGGGAGCGGCTGATCGAAGTTCGTAAAGATGGCAACACCATCGCCCGCTACGGCTACAACCCCATGGGCAAGCGGATCCGAAAAGAGGTCGTCGCTACGGGTACCGTCACCCATTACCTCTACAACGAACAGGGGCTGATCGGAGAATACGATGACCGCGGGCAACTGATCCAGGAGTACGGCTGGAAACCCCAGGGCCTCTGGTCCACGGACCCGCTCTTTACCCGCACCGCCGACAATAAAGTCCACTACTACCTCAACGATCGCAACGGCGAACCCCTGTGGGCCTTCACCCGCAACGGCGCCATCACCTGGCAGGCCCGAAGCAGCAGCTACGGCCAGACCACAATCAACAACAAAAGCACCCTCACCAACAACCTGAGACTGCCCGGGCAGTACTACGACCCAGGCCTTGGGCGCTATCTGAGAAATGACCCCACGGGCCTCTACGGCGGGTTGAATGCGTATGCCTATGGATTGAGTAATCCGCTGACGTATATCGATAAGAACGGTCAGCTGGTGAACTTTGCGATCCAGGCGGTCTGGTGGGGTGTTCGCCAGGCCAGTAAAGCCTATCTCCGCTGTTTTGGTGAATGTTTGGTAACCACGGCCGCAGGCGCTTCGCTGGGGCTGTTGTGGCAATACATGATGGGGGACTGTGAACCGGGCTTTGAGTTCTCGGAAGCGGCAGTTGTATCGATGCAGGCCTGTGGGTACAGTTGCCTTGATCCAAGGAATTGGTTTGGGAAGGCAAAAAACAAGGGTAGTACCAAGGCTCGGGCTTATGAGAGTCGAGGAGTTGGCGGCAGTAGTGGCGGTGTTACAAAGAGAGCTTCCGGCACTCATAGGCAACTTAAGAACGCTGGAGAAAAGGATTCTCACCATGTCATCCAAGATGCAGCCGCGAAGAATATTCCGGGGTACAACAGAATGGATGCTCCAGCAGTTCAACTCAATGGCCCTTCTACGGCGAAAGGATCCGAACATTATATTGCGACGCAAGTTCAACGTCAGAGAGGCGGCGGCACTTACGCTGCTGAAAGGCGTATCGGGTATAAAGCGCTTCGTAAGGCGGGCTTGTCTCGGAGTGAAGCTCGGTCTCATATCCAGAGAGCAGACGACTATTTTGGAGGCTTAGGTGTCACAGGAGGCACCCCAATGAGGACAGTTGGCAACAGGAAAAGGTAAAGAAGCTTAAAATGAACGACATCATCAAAAATTTGATTAAGAGTTTGGTTGCACTTCTAGTCAGTTCGAAGTTTTCAGAAATAGTCGCCAGGAATGAGAACGGGCGACTTTCACAGGCTGATATTGAGACTACTTTAAATGATTATCCGGGGACAATAACTTTGCCCCCAGAGTCTGCATATGACTCTGCATGTGTTTACGATGTGTATGACGAAAAAGCGGAAGCGAGGCAAATTGAGTTTGATTTGTGGTACGACGATGAAGTTAGCGATTTAACTTTGTCGGTTGACGTTAGAAAAAATGACTCTGGGGAGTTCGTGATCTCTATTGAAGATATTCATGTTTTGTAGCTGAACTGGAGTAACTGAAACGGTCCCAAAAAAATCAGACAGTGGTGTAAACTCTGACCCATTGACTCGTTCCCACGCTCTGAGTGGGAATGGAAACACCTGCTACAAGTACCGAACCGACAAGGCCAACCGGCTCACGGCAGTACTGATTCCGGACCAGGGGCGCATCAGTTACAACCGCTACCAGTGGCAGATGTCAGAGCTTATCAGCGTTTCTGGCAGCCTGGTCGTGAACAGCTTGATGTATCTGATCGGGGACAAATAGTGTCAATGCTTGGGACGGCTCTATGAGAGCGTGTTATTTTTATTCTGACGGACTACAACTCCTCTTTAGTATTACTGTGCAAAAGCTATTGATTGTGTGATTTTTGATCCATTGCGCCATCTATTGCAAAAAAAAGGTTTTTGCCTTGATTTTCCTCAATCAGGACGTAGTCATTACACAAATTTTACGATATTATTGCCCACCGATTATAAAATAAAAATGTCGTTTAATCAGGGAAGTATATGTGGCAACCCTTTTCCGTTGTTGTTCGTTCTTTTGCTCTGTTTTATATCTGCGTGTTATCTCTGACGCTGTCTGCTCACTCGCTTCCTGATGGGTGGCTGGAACCTGTTCCTCCGGCTCTGGCAGAGAATATGTGCCTTTTTCATGAAGAAGTTGTTGACGACTGCTTGATATCCCTTGCTCAGAGCCGCACCGGTGGGTATCAGCCTGTAGTTGTTGACAGGATGGTTGATGTGGACCGTCTTTCAGTTTCTGCTCTGGCCATTTCTCCCGCGCTGCTACCGGTAAAACATTATCTCAAAAATGAAAAACTGCTGTTGCTTGATCATGGATTTGAGCGCAGCCGACAGATTCATCTATGTAGGGCCCTGAAATCGAGAGGGTTTGATGTGGGCTTTCTTCGTGAGGGTGTCAGGCCTTTGCTGGTGAAGCCCTCCAGGTTACACCTTGAGCAGAGTTATCTGGTTTCATCGGACGTTGTTTTAAAGGAGCTCATTAACGGCTCCCCGGTGCTGGTAGTGGTGAATCAGGCTATTCCGGAAGCATTAAAGCTGTACTCAAAACTTCTGTTTGAGCTGCAAACCGATGATCGGTTCTGGGCAAGGCTTGAAGAGTTGCATCGCCTTCACACTCAGTCCGGGTACAGGCCGATGGTGCTGATTGATCCGGAGTCCGGGTATTCTGAGTCTCTTTTTAAGCGCCTTCAAGATACGCGCCTTGGCAGTGTTTTTATTATGGATGGGAATGTTGGTCAGGTTTTGGCTGCCATGGATGATGGGGTGCGGATTGAGCTGTCTAAAAAAATGAATCTTAGTCGGAAGAACTGTATCTGATGAAGAAGTTGTGGGGTTGGGCTGTCGTGGTCGCAGGGCTTGTCGTTCTGGCAGTGATTCTGCTTATTTGGGGTAAATCGGGTGAAGAGGAGTTCGCTGTTTATGAACAGCCCAAGTCATTGCGCTACACCTTTGAAATCCGAAACACTTCGACGAAGCCTTATCCGGGTGGTGAGGTTTGGGTGTATGCGCCAGTTGCGGAGACCTCCTTCCAGAAGCTGGAAGAGCTTCGTGTCTCCGGCTCTGAGTATCGCCTGGAGAAAGACGATCTGGGTAACCAGACTTTGGCTTTGCAGATTGGACCAATGGCCCCGGGAGGAAGAAAAACCGTGAGTATTTCTGCCCGGCTGATAATGTCACTACGGCTGCGGGCAGTTGAATTATTTGATCGTGAACGATTTCTCCAGGATGAGCCATTTGTTGAGGTTGATAACCAGGAGTTAACGGCATTTGCCAAACCTTTCGAAGGCATGTCCACGGACCGAATGGCTGCTTCTATCACTACTACTGTAGGCAATCATATCACCTATTCTGGCTATGTTCGGGAGAACCTGGGGGCGCTGTACGCCCTTCGGGAGAAGCGCGGAGACTGTACCGAATACATGAGCCTCTCTGTGGCAGTCTTTCGAAATAATGGTGTGCCGGCCCGGGGCGTGGCCGGTTTCGTAGTGCCAACGCAGTCGGCGGTACTCTCATCGGACGATTATCACAACTGGACCGAGTTTTATACTGGCTCTGGCTGGCAGACACTGGATGCACAGTATCAAAAGCTGGCTGTACAACAGGATCACTATGTGGTGTTCAGGGTGCTCTCCGGCCAGAGAGAAGAACAAGATGCCCGTTTCAGTGAACGGTTTGTGTCGTCGGATGCTCAGTTGAGCATTAGATTAATGTGATGATTCATCAGAAAATACTTCTTGGCTCTATTCATTCGATAGCCCAGGCTTAGCATGTTTTTATGTTAAGTAGTTATTCTGCGGATAAAAATAATGCCTGTACATGGAATAGTTTATGATGTTTTGCCTCAGATTAGTGTCCTTTTATCTATTTCTACTAGTTATACCATCTCTTCATGCAGAGATTATTCTCTCAGAGAATACTCTAATCTCAGCAACTAATGCTGATCTTGATGGGCAAGATTTAGTGATTGATAGTGCCACGGTAACGATGGATGGCTCTCATGAGTTTACATCGTTAGTGTTGAGGAATGGGGCTGTTCTGACGCACTCAATTGAAACAGGTGACAAGTTAGTGGTCAATGCTCAGTCTATCATCATTTCTGATGATTCAAGCATTGATGTTTCCAGTCGAGGGTATCTAGCTGCTTCAGGAATGTCATACGCTGGAGGCAGTTATGGAGGCTCAGGGAGTAAGTACACCTCTAGTAGCAGCTATAAAACAAACGAAGTGTATGGAGATATGTATCAGCCTGCTGATTTCGGAACGGGGGGGCGAGGTTCTACTAGTAGTTATGAAAGTCGAGGAGGCGGTGCTGTCAAGATTGTTGCTGATACTTTGGAGCTTGCCGGTAGTATCAGATCCAATGGTCAGCATGTGGCCAGTTCTAATTATGCCGGGGGAAGTGGCGGGTCAGTCTGGTTGGATATAGGTACTCTGAAAGGTGCAGGCACGATAGAAGCCAACGGTGCTGCTGGTACAAGAGGTAACGGCGGTGGTGGTCGAGTAGCCATTCAATATCAGGCTCAGGATGGTTATCAATTTTCCGGAGTTGTACAAGCCAAACCGGGTGCAAAGAATGCAGCGGCTGGAACCTACTTTATTCAGCAGAAAGAAGTGCCGTCGGGTACGGTTTGGATCCAGGGCAGCGATGTTGGTAATGCAGCAACAGAAATCAAACAGCAAATTGCACAGCATACTCTGAAGGTCTTTAATGGTCGAGCCCGTGCAGACATAAGTGTGCATGGGCAAGATATGATTTTGGATAATGGCTATTTGGAAGTCAGTTTGCCGAATGATGAAAACAAGGAAGGAATCTGGAATACGATCAGTTTAAAAAACAGCAGTATATTGACACACAGTTATGCGAATAGAGAAAAAAGCGAATATCCACTGAGCCTGAGAGTTCTTAAAACAGTAACAGTGGGTGAAAATGCTGTCATTGATGTGTCCAGTCGAGGGCATCGAGCTGCTTCAGGAATGTCATACGCTGGAGGCAGTTATGGAGGCTCAGGGAGTAAGTACACCTCTAGTAGCAGCTATAAAACAAACGAAGTGTATGGAGATATGTATCAGCCTGCTGATTTCGGAACGGGGGGGCGAGGTTCTACTAGTAGTTATGAAAGTCGAGGAGGCGGTGCTGTCAAGATTGTTGCTGATACTTTGGAGCTTGCCGGTAGTATCAGATCCAATGGTCAGCATGTGGCCAGTTCTAATTATGCCGGGGGAAGTGGCGGGTCAGTCTGGTTGGATATAGGTACTCTGAAAGGTGCAGGCACGATAGAAGCCAACGGTGCTGCTGGTACAAGAGGTAACGGCGGTGGTGGTCGAGTAGC
>NZ_JBLYZI010000165.1:0-8246 GCF_057680865.1 Endozoicomonas sp. Z74 | reverse complement strand
GCTTATCAGTGAGCGAGGAGAATTTGGAAAACAGGGCTTTTGCAGACATCGAAAGACAGGAAAAACCCTGATTATACAGGCTGTTTCTTGATGGCGCTGTTCAATTGGTGATCATGTTTTTGCCCTGCTATCGGTGAAGCTGAGCTGACTCATTGGCAAAGGCTCAAGGTGAAGGCTGCAGGAATATTATCAAATGACAGGGGCTTATTCGCGCCATTCTTAATTATTCATGGTGCTTGTCGATAAAATCTATATTTTTGTTAGTTACGGTAAAAATAACCATGCCATGGATAGAAAAGCCTGATTCTTCGTCAGTAAAATCATTAGGTTGTCGTGAAGAAACCCAAGTGCACCCAAAAAAGCCTTTGAAGAAGGTTCCTTGGTTGAGAAGAGTCGTCAGCGGTCTTTCAAAAGTGATTGTGATAAAATCTCATGATGTTTCTGGCTTATTTATTGATAGCCATAAGCTATTATCTGATCGTCATGTGGGGAAAAGTAGTAAAAATAGCACACATAAGCGTGGTAGGAATTATCAACATCGTCCAGGAGAGCTGAAGGCTGCAAGGCATGGTATTCGGTGGGTAACAAGAAAATGCAGAAAGGTTGCTGAAGAAGCGGCTGTTAGTAATGGTGCTTTGGGCCAATGCATACAGTTCCTTGAAAAGCAGGACTCTACTAAAAAAAATGAAGAAAACAGTAGGTCATCAGTCACTCAACTTTATAACAGTTGGGAAGGACAAGCACTCTTTACCTCTTCACCGCCCACGTTGGGCCGGGCTACAGTTATCGGCAAGAGAAATCAGGAGCTGTTTAAGGATATCTCAATGAAAGATGACGGTGGGGTGGTTTTCCATTATGGGTATGATGAGCCTAGAGATAAGTTTGATGCATTAAAAACAAGTGGGAATGAAGTGCCTGTTAATAAAACTAGTACGTTGAAATTTATAAAGCTTTTTAGAAAAATGATTGAACAGGAAAGAAAGCCAGGAGGTAATGAAACTCCATCACAGGCGAATAAGAAAAAGGAGCGTTTACAGGCTCTAAAAGAAATATTACATTTTGTAAAGTCCTTGGATGATACTGATCCTGACTGCGCAGCTCTCTGTCGCTTAGCCCTTCAGCTTTGCGGCAGGTGTCGTGAACG
The DNA here is from genome assembly GCF_057680865.1 of Endozoicomonas sp. Z74. Taxonomy (NCBI): domain Bacteria; kingdom Pseudomonadati; phylum Pseudomonadota; class Gammaproteobacteria; order Oceanospirillales; family Endozoicomonadaceae; genus Endozoicomonas; species Endozoicomonas sp. Z74. The sequence continues at coordinate 7,102 of NZ_JBLYZI010000165.1, read as the reverse complement.
TAGCCTGGTACACCAGCAGTCATTACCTAAGTGTGGCGGTTTTGCTGTTTTACAAGCAGCATGGGGGAAGAGTCCCCTTAAAATGACACGCCTGGCATTGAGCTTAGCGTGCGATTACAGAGCAAGCTCTAATGAATTAAATAAGGCGGTCTTAAAACTTCCTGAACATATTGATTTTTCGGAGTATACAGAGGCATTGCCAGATAAAATGTTATTGTCTGTTTTTTATGATTTGAATGACAAAAAGGGTTCAACGGAAGAGGAAGATACAGCATTTGCACATTCTCTGGGTGTTACGGTTCAGACAACTGACCGTAAGAAAAGTCAGAGTGATTCCAGTTTTATAAGTGCGTTAGAGGAAGCTACCCGCATGAAAGCATCAGTAAAACTATCTTTAAATGAAGAATTTACTTCTTTTCTTTACAAAAAATGGACTGATAGTAGATCTCGTAAGCCAGGTGGTCGGCCATGGAACATTGAAAAAGCTCTTAAAGTATTTAACTGGAAAGATCCAGATCCAGCTGGACATTTCGTAATTATGGATAAATTAACTACAAGTGAAGATGGCAAAAATGTCATTGTTAAGATTCAAAGTTGGGGGATGGTGATGCTGTTGAAAATGAAAAAAAAGACATTTTTGAATGGCATAGATAAAAACGAAACGGTGATTTTTCCTGTGCGTGCAAGTGGCTTTGATGGGAAAGGGGTGTTTGAAGCTGCTGATCCCCATAAATATGTTCGGCCTTAAGTTGGAGTAATGTAATTACCAGTAGACTGAGTAAGCAGCATTTTCTGATTATGGTGGTTCGAACAAAAAAAACAGCCTCAAAGAGAATATGAGGCTGTAAAGCAGGGAGTTTAATGTAAGCCTGATTTATAAAGCGTTGGTGAATATCTGTTCTATATCCCCCTGAGTTCCCTGCCTGGGATTAGTGGCAGCACAGGCGTCTTTTAAGGCGTTTACCGCCATTGCCGGCATATCGTCTTGTTTTACCCCAAGGCCGGAGAGGCTGGTGGGAATATCCACTTCCAGCAATAAGCGACAAACCTTTTCTATGCCGATGATGGCCGCTTGTTGATGGCTGAGACTATGGACCTTGCAGCCAAGGTAGTAGGCGATGTCTGAGAGTTTGCCGGCTGCAGATGCCAGATTGTAAGTCATAACGTGAGGAAGCAGCACTGCATTGCAGACGCCGTGGGGCAGCCCATACTTTCCGCCCAATTGGTGGGCCATGGCATGAACATAACCCAGCCCGGCACTGTTAAATGCCATTCCCGCCATAAACTGGGCATAGGCCATGTTTTCCCTGGCTTCCCGGTCTGAGCCATCTTTCACGGCCCGTGGCAGATACTCCACAATCAGTTCGATGGCCTTGCTGGCAACCGCATCGGTCAGTGGGTTGGCATTGGTGGACAGATACGCCTCAATGGCGTGGGTCAGGGCGTCCATACCTGTGGCTGCGGTCAGTCCGGCGGGCATGCCCAACATCAATTCTGGATCGTTGATCGCCATGGTGGGAGTGACATGCTGGTCGACGATGGCCATCTTTATATGGCTCTGCTCATTGGTAATGATGCAGAATCGTGTCATTTCCGATGCTGTACCGGCTGTCGTGTTGATGGCCACCAGTGGCAGACAGGGGGTAGATGACTTATCCACCCCTTCATAGTCACTGATCTCACCACCATTTGTGGCCAGCAGGGCGATGGCTTTGGCACAGTCATGGGGTGAGCCACCACCCAGAGAAACCACCGCGTCACAGTTGTGGCTTTTCAGAATGGCCAGCCCTTCGCTGACATTGGTGGTGGTTGGGTTGGGAAGTGTTCCGTCGTATACGGCGGCATCGATGCCTTTCTGGCTGAACCGATCCGTTACGGCACTGACCAGCCCCACTTTATTCAGGACGGCATCAGTGACCAGCAGTACCTTGTGGCAATTCATTGCCCTCAGGCGCTCTATCCCCCGGTCAAGGCAACCAAAGCCAAGCAGGCTATGGCCGGGCATAATGAATTCGTGGGCAGACCCGGAAGGTGCCGGCAGGTTGTCTGTTGTTCCAGAGGGAGAGGGTTCTGGGCGAACAGGAGGCTCTCCTGAGTCACAGACCGTAATACCCAAATCTCTGGCCCTGTCCCTGGCCGCAGGGGTCAGGATGGCCTCTGGCGACAGATAGAGTTTGTCCCCTTTGCAGAAGTCCTGCAGGTTCGAGGCGCGGATTAACTGCTTTTTCACAGTGTTACCTTTTAAGAGAAGACATAAAAAAAGAACGTTAGGAATCTTTAGAGACGTGCTGCTTTTCTGACTGCTGCCAGAGCACTTCACCGCCAGACTGCCGGGCGGTGACCCTGGCCAGGACAAACATCAGGTCAGAAAGCCGGTTCAGGTACTGCATCAGGGGGGGATTGATGTCTTCCCCGGCTTCTCTGGCGGCGATAACCCGGCGCTCTGCCCGGCGGGAAACGCTTCGTGCCATATGGCAGTAGCAGGCCAGTCTTGAGCCCCCCGGCAGGATAAAATTTTTCAGGGGGGGCAGGTGGTCGTTGAATTCGTCCAGGGTCTGTTCCAGATCGGTGACAAAGGCTTCCTGGATCAGCTGATAGCCGGGCATGGCCAGCTCTCCCCCCAGGTCAAACAGACGATGCTGGATGTTTTCCAGGGGCTTTTGAAGCCGGTGTCTCAGGATCTGGGCTTCTTTCAGTTCACAGATCAGCAGCCCCATCCAGGTGTTCAGCTCATCCACTGCACCAATGGCTTCAATACGGGCGTGGGTTTTTGATACCCGGCGCTGGTCGCCCAGTCCGGTGGTCCCTTTATCACCGGTGCGGGTGTAAATTTTGGACAGACGGTTGTGTTCCTGCTCAGACATGGGATGAACCTCAATAACCAAATACCAGAGTTTTGACGATCACTGGCAGTACTTTTCCATCGGCCAGGGGCTTGCCAATATCGATGTAATCACCATCTTTCACGCTGATGCTGTCGATGCAGATAACGTCTTTGCTGTTTTCCCTGCCACGACTCTCTCCAACAGAGCGCAGGCGAGCTTCAATGCTCTGTCCCAGTACCTTGCCAAAGTCCTCTTCAACAATAATGATCAGGGGCTGGGGCAGCCGGATCATGGCATCCATACCCTCAATAATGATGTCCGCAAGCTCCTGCACATACTGGAAGTCAGGATTACGGGCACCTTTCATGGCAAGGGCCACATGCTGGGAGCCGGATTCCAGGTCAAACCAGCCCAGCTTTTCCCGGATGGTTCTGGCCAGTTCAGCTGGGGCAAGGGCTTCATCTTTTTCTGAAAGTCGTAATGCCGGGACATTCTTGATCGGGAAGACATCCCGTGAAAAATTGATGGTGCTGCCACTGATGTCAGTGGCATGGGAGCCTGCTCCAATCACCGTTGCGCGAATGGTTTCCAGGGCATCAAACACCGGGATCTTCTGGTAAAGCGGTGATTGGCGAATCGCCCGTCCCAGCAGAACCCCAAGATCACCGTATTCAAAGTCAGCGACGGATGGCGTCTGATCGTAAATATGGACAGCCACCCCGCCGGAAAAGCAGATCTGGTCCAGTGAACACTGCCGTTTAAGATCGGTGGTTCCCCTGCCCACCAGGAATGCCAGCTCCTCTGTTGGAGCCCTGAGCCCCATGACTTCCTCCAGAATGCCGACCATGCGACCCACAATAAGGTCGATCTGCTTTCGACTCAGGTGGTCGCCCACCTTCACCGGCATTCCCATGCGACGGGTCATCTCCTGCCACTTCTCTGAAATATAGGTGACCTCTGTGCCCCCTTTCTCAAACTTGATCAGGCGACCGCCAATGTCCAGGCAGGTGGTGTCAATCACTTCACCCACCTGGTAGGTGGCGATATTGGTGGTGCCTCCGCCAATGTCCAGGTTGGCGACAATGCTGTTTTTATCAAAGGACTGTTTTGCCGCTCCGGCGCCTTTCCCGGAAATGATGCTTTCCAGGTCTGGACCGGCAGTAGCGACCACAAAGTCACCCGCCAGTGCACTGAGAGCATCAGCCACTTGTCGTGCGTTCTCTTTACGGGCCGTTTCACCGGTGATAATGACGGCACCGGTATCGATTTCACTGGCGTTAATCCGGGCGTTGACAAATTCCTGCTCGACCAGCTGGCGAATACGGTCAGCATCAATCATTGTGGGCGACAGTAAGGGCGTGAAATGCACCGGGCTGCGATATACCACCTGGCGGTCGACGATTTCGACTTTCGGGATCATGGCTCCGGGGGATACGTTCTCCAGATACATTCGGGTAAACACCAGCTGGGTGGTGGAGGTACCTATATCAATGCCTGCACTGAGAATAGCTTCGCGCATAACTGCTCCGATGTGGTAAAGCGGCAGGAGGTCAACAGAACCTGAGAGACTGTTGATGTTCCGGAATGAATAAGCACAGAAGGATTAACCGCAAAGGGTCGGTTCCCTGAGGGAACCGACCTGTGAAGCCTGGTTTTTAAGAACCTGTCGACGACAATCAGGCGTGTTCTGCAGTCATATCGTTTTGCTTTTCAGCCATGTCTTTGGTGACCAGGATGGCGATGATCAGGGCGGTAACACCACCGATCAGCTTGCCTGCTACCATGGCGGCGATCATGTCGCTGTTTACCGCTGCGGTGAAACCAAGGTGGTCACCCAGGGCAAAGGAAGCACTGACGGCAAAGGCAACGTTGATGACCTTACCGCGGTTGTCCATATCCTTGAGGATATTGAACATGGCAATGTTGTTGGCCAGTGTTGCCACCAGGCCGGCTGCGGCGGTCTCTCCCATGCCCATTGCACGGCCAAGAGCCATCAGGGGCTTGTTCAGTTTGGTGGTGATGAAATGCACCATGGGGAAAGCTCCGGCCAGTACCATGGCAATGGCACCGACAATTTCGATACCGTCGGAGATGGGAGCCATGCCCGGGATCACCACAACGCCCGTCAGAGTTTCGATAACGATGGCGGCCAGACCAATGGTGATCAGGACCACTACCCCTTTACCGAAGATTTCGAAACCACTGATCATTTTGGCGGGGGCCAGTTTCAGGCCCAGCGCGATCGCACCGGCAACGATGATAATTGGCAGCAGGTTGATGGCGATCATGCCAAAGTCATAGCCAGCGATCAGTCCGCCGGCCAGGCAGCCAACAGGAACGGTTGTGAGACCGATCAGCACACCCCGGGCGAGAAACTGAGTGTCGTCTTTTTTGATAATGCCCAGGGCCACCGGAATGGTGAAGACTATGGTTGGCCCCATCATGGCACCCAGAATCAGACCAGAGAAATTGGCAATCGCTTCATTGTCGGTCATGGCCATGGCCAGTGGGTAGCCCCCCATGTCATTGGCCAGCAGGGTACCGGCAAACATGGCTGGGTCGGCGCCCAGGGCTTCATACAGTGGAGAAACAACCGGGCTGAGGACGGTGTTGAGCACGGGGGCCAGGGAAACGACACCGATCATGGCCAGCGCCAGAGCCCCCATGGCCATGAAACCCTCTTCGAATTTTTCTCCGTACCCCCATCGATTCCCCAGAATCTTGTCCACGGCGCCAAGCACCATGAACCCCACCATAATGTAAAGGATAATGTCGTTAATACTCATGACTTCCTCGCAATTGCGATTGCTGTGCTGTTGTGCACGAAGGCTAACAGCGGGACGGAGGGTGAATCATGACCTGACGCAAGTCAGTGGGTTTTCCATTTATTGATGTGGGTCAATAAAGTGAAGGTGCTTTATTGTCGAGTTCTCTGGTTTGAGGGATATGGCAGCTGCATTGTCAGGTAATGATAGCTGGGAAAAATGGGTTTCCGGCGTGAGCAACCGTTCTTTGTATTCCGGTTTCAAGTCACTTTTTTTTATGAGATTGATGAAGGAGCTGGCTGTTTCAATACACTTCTTCTGAATAGCGACCTGAAGCCCCGTTATTCTATGGTTGTTGGCTTTAAGGAGTTTAATCTTATATTCGTCCGGTAAAGTGCTTTTTAAAATAACCTGGCCAATGGATCGGATTGTTTTCGTGTGACCATTTTGGAATGCAAACCATAGCGCAGACGTTCCAAGCTGTGTTTTTGCTTTTAACAGGTAGATTTTTTCTTCATTTGACAAGCCGCTGCCCAAAACGTCCTGATAAAAAGCCATAGCAGCATCCAGGTTTTGATTGGTCAACGCACAAGCCAGTGCTGGGGTACCTTTTCTTTTGGCTTGTAATAAACATGTTTTCTGGTAAGGGGTCACCTTACATTTCAGTACGCCATTTATGAAAGCAGTGACAATTTTCGGGTGATTTTCCATGCAAGCCATAAATTGTCCAGGCACTCCATTGGCATCTTTTCTCTGGAGCAGGGCGTATTGTTCGACAGGAGATAAGTGGTTTATAGCCTCAAAATAGGCGATGACGGCTTCTGTTCTGTTATCCTGCATAGCGGTATGCAGGCCAGGAGTTCCTTTGCCTGACATTGCATAGAGCATGCTTTTTGTACCGGGACAGGAAGGAAGGCCATAATGCCCGTTGCTGAGCAGCAGATGTCCCATGGTGCTGTTTGGCTCACCAAGGACTGTTACCTGGCATCGCTGCTGGTGGCTGCTGACCTCAGTGCCAAGAAAACAGCCGGCGGAGTTTTGTTCCGGAAAGTAATCTTTAACGCTGTCGGGGCTTATAAAGTGATGGATCGTTAAATGATCGATAGCATCAATATGGTTGAGAATAAATCGCTTATCTCTAGCGGTATCGTTAGGATCATAGAAACAGATGACTAGATTGTCGGCCTTTTTTTTCAACCTGATCGCCATGGCGTGATTGGTACTGCAAAAAAGATATCCTTTTTTAACGCCTTCATCAGCATGCCATACGGGGTATGACAACTCTTTTAATGCCTGATTGAATGCGCAAAGATCAAAATAAAGACCTTTTGTAGCCAGTTGTTCATGGTACTGCGCATAATGCCTTTTTTTAAAGAAGCCATGTTGGCGCTGTTCAAATTAAGTGTTGCTCTACCCAATGTATAGAAACTTGATCTAAAAAAGCCTCCTCTGAGAAGAGTTGAGTTTTAAGAAACCTTTTCCACCCGAGGTAACGAGACAGGTATTTTGTTG
>NZ_JBLYZI010000164.1:0-8285 GCF_057680865.1 Endozoicomonas sp. Z74 | reverse complement strand
CATTTTTGCCAGAAAGCGCTCTTTGCGGGTGGTTCTGCGTTTATGGACAAACTCACTGTCTGCGATGTCTGCGAAACTAAGCTGGCTCATGGACAGAAACTCAAGCTGGAAGCGATGGGAGTATTATCTCATGGCTAGGGACTTAATCGCACCTTCCCTTACCAATGAACTTGGTCTTATAAAATGTTTTTTTATTTAGTAATAATTACTTCTATAACAAAGGAAAATCTGAAAACACACCATCCACCCCCCACTCCATCAACTGCCCAGCCTGACGGGTTGAATTCACGGTATAACAATACAGCTCATAACCCGCCGCCTTTACCTGGAATGCCTGATCCTGGGTCAGACGCCCGGCCTTCAAATGGAGACTCAGGGCACGGACCTTTTCCGCCTTACCCTGCCAGCCCCGGGGCAACGACTCAAACAGACAGCCAATGGGATAATCAGAACGGGCCCTGAACAAAAGCAACGCTTTATAGCTAAAGCTGGACACCAGCAGTTTATCTTCTGGAAACCCACTCACCTGAAGCGCATCAACCACACTATCCACCAGCCGGTGAAGGGAACAACCATTGGGCTTGAGTTCAAGGTTCAACCCAAGGCCCAGTGTTTTAATCATCGACAACGCCTCACTGAGCAAAGGGATACGCTCACCGGAAAACGCCTCTGCAAACCTGCTTCCGGCATCCACTTCCGAAAGCTGACTGACCTTGAGAGAGTTCAACCGCCCCGTATGCCCCGTAGTCCGGTTCAGTCGCCGGTCGTGAAAAAGAACGGGGACGCCATCCCCCAGCAGAGTGACATCCAGCTCCACCCAGGGCACCCTCAGCCGTGCCGCCGCCTGGATTCCCGCAAGGGTGTTTTCAGGAGCCACTCCTGCGGCTCCCCTGTGACCAATCACGCGGCTCATCCACATTTCAGGAAACCCTTTTATTGGCAGACTATGCTTTCTGACTCACCCTCTGATAGGACAGTAACATAGATGCAGCCGGTTTTACTCAGTATTGATGTGGGCACCCACACCCTTCGCAGTGCCCTGGTGGACCTGGACGGGCAGATTCTGGCCTGCAATGAAGAACCCCTGCTGGTCTGGAAAACCGCTCTGACCCTGGAGTTCTCCTCAGACAATATCTGGCAGGCGATGACTCACAGCGTTAACCGGCTGCTCAGGGAAAACCCCATCACCCCGGCCCAGATCCAGTCCATTGGTATCGACGCCACCTACTCCATGGTACTGCTTGGTGAGGAGATGACCCCCGTGCCTCTCCCCCAGAGCCAGAAAGCCAACATACTGGGCTGGATGGATCACCGGTCAGCGCGCCAGGCCAGCTACATTGCAGGCATGCATCCCGGCCTGCTCAATGGCGCAGGCTCACAAGTTACCCCTGAAACCAATCTCTGCAAACTGTTATGGCTCTATCAGGAAGCGCCTGATACCTGGAAGCAAACCCATCACCTGATGGATCTCTGCGATTTTCTCACCTGGAAGTGCACCGGGTGCAAGACCCTCTCCCCCACGTCCACCGGTTCAGGCATTCCTGCTGTGGAGTTTGCACAGCTGGGGATTGATATTCAGGATCGACTTGAGGGAGAGCAGGTGCCGTTCTGCTCTGCTATTGCTTCCGGCCTTACCCCGGACAGTGCAGAACAGCTGGGCCTGAAACCAGGAACCCCCGTGGCCACCGGCATGATTGACAGCCTCGGCGGTACCCTCGCCACCATCATGGCCCGCCACTGGAATGATAGAAGTGAAGACACGCCTGTGGACATTACCCGAAGGCTCAGCATGATCGGTGGCACTTCATCGGTCTATATGGCCTTCCACCAGCAAGCCATCAAAGCCCATGGGATTGGAGGCCCCTTTCCGTCACCACTGCCGGGCTATCACATGAATTTTGTTCGACAGACGGCGGGAGGGGCACTGATTGATCATATTCTGACTTCTCACCCAGCCTTTACCGAGGTTCAAAACAGCGCCGTCAGCCTGGGCATCAGTGTTTACGAATTTCTGCACCAGCTGCTGACAAAAATGGCTTCAGGTCACTGCAGCATCAGCGAGCTGACCCAGGACCTTCATGTTCTTCCCTACTTTGCCGGCAATCACTGCCCCAGGGTGGATATGAGCCTGCAGGGTATGATCACCGGCCTCACCCTGGATAAAAGTCAGGAGTCGCTTGCAAGGGTTTACCTGGCCACCCTCCAGGCACTGGCGCTTGGAGCTCGCCATAACTTCGAACACCTGGAACAGGCGGGTTATCACTTTGAACTTCTGATGCCTGCCGGAGGGCTGGCCAGAAACCCGCTCTTTATGCAGGAGCATATCAATGCCATGAATTGCCCGGCCGCAATGCCGGAACAACACAACCCCATGCTGATGTCCGGTGCGCTGACCGGAGCCGTGGCTGCAGGCATTTATCCGGATATTGAAAAGGCCATGGGCGCAATGACCCGATACACTGAGATCATCGAGCCAGAAGCCCAACTGAATTCATTTTACGACAGGAAGTATTCGGTGTTTCTTGAATTGTACGAAGATCAGATGAAATATCGAAGATTGATGAAAGAGAAGGAGAATTAATCAGAGGAGGGAAAGAAAATGGGGTGGGCGAAGGGGCTCGAACCCTCGACCGCCGGAATCACAATCCGGAGCTCTGCCAACTGAGCTACGCCCACCATTTCAGTCTGTAAGAGAGCCTTCAGCGTTAAAGAAAACCTTTCATGCCTCACCAGACGCCGCTGATTATAAGGAAACCGCGGCGGCTTGCAAGTCCAGTTTATTGATTTTCCATGAATTTATGATCGTTCATTGAAAGTCTGCTTATGCCAGGGCGGGCCCAGACGGCTTTTGACGTCCTTTCCAGGCAGAAAACAGCTGATTAAACGCCACCGCCATAAGAATCAGCAGCAATGCCCCCCAGGTATGGACGGAAAGCGCCTCATGATTAATGGTGGCTCCAAGCAGTACACCAATCATTGGCACCAGGTAATTATTCAATGAGGCAAATACAGGACCTGCATCCCGGATCAGCATCATATAGAGAAAATAAACCAGCCCTGCACAGAGGGTTCCCAGATAAACGACAGAAGCAACACTGGGCAGGGAGGGCTCAATGGTGGTAACCGGAGCCATCAGCAGTGCAACGGCAAGAATCTGGATCGTCGCAGTACCCAGAACATTGCGGGCAATGACCAGCGGGTGCTCGTCTTGAATGCCCTTCAGCAGCAACAGCGCTACCGCAAAACAACCCGATGCAAAAATAATCGCTCCGGCGCCCAGCAAGTTGGTTTCACCCGTGCCCGCCACCAGCTCCGGATAAAACAGCATAACCAATCCGGCAAAGCCCAGAACGACACTGCCCAACCCTGCCAGGGTAATGCGTGCCCCCTTAATGACCAGTGGTGCAAGCATGACCGTGAAGAATGGAATGGTGCCCATCAAAATAGCGGCAACCGCAGTATCAAGGTATTGCTGCCCCCAGGCCACCAGAACAAAAGGAATGGTCGCTTCCAGCAGCCCGATCAGGCTGAACTTGAACCACTGTCCCCCTTTGCCCTTAAGGCCGAGGAACTGACAGATGGTCAGCAATGTCAGGAACCCCACCAGTGAACGACCGGCACCGACCCAGAGAGGAGGAAGATCCGCTACTGCCATTTGCTGAAAGATAAACTGAGAACCCCAGATCGAACCAATTCCGAGGAGAAAGAAATAATTTCGTAACATGGTCAATAGCGACTTAGCTGTTTTGGACAGGGCGGTCATTTTATTCAGGGGTTATCTATTGATAAAATGAAACATTACCATTACTGCTATGCATCAAATTAATACCTCATTACCCTAAGCGAAGACATCCCCCTTCCTACTGACCAGCCAATGACTAACATCAACCGGATCGACCTTAACCTGCTCAGAGTCTTTGACCTGCTTATCACCGAAGGCAGCGTCAGCCGAACAGCCAACCGTCTATGCCTTTCCCAGTCAACGGTCAGCCATGCGCTCTCACGGCTCCGACGGCAGTTCAATGATGAACTCTTTATACCGGTGCACGGAGGCATGGCCCCCACAGAGCAGGCCCGATCCATCGCTCCACTGATCCGTCAGGCTATGCTTCTGCTGGAACAGGGAATCAACCAGAAACCAGGTTTTGACCCTGCTAACAGTACCCGTAAATTTCGCCTGGCAGGAGGAGACTATATTGAGCTGATGTTATTGCCCCTCCTGATGGAGCAGATCACCCGGGAAGCACCGGGTGTTCAAATTGAGCTGCAAGGACTAAAGGCCTGCGATTATTCAAAAGAGCTGGAAGCCGGGGAAGCTGATATTGTCCTAGGGTTTGCCAGCCCACAACACCTGTCGGATAAGTTAAAACAGTACCGCTTTCTGAATGAGCAGCTGGTGGTGGCTTCCGCAACATCACTGGCACCGGATCAGACCCCACTTTCAGCGAGCCACCTGGCATCCCTGAGTTTTATCTACCCCTCTAACTGGGGGCACTCCCAGGCTTTAATGGATCAATGGTGCCGGGAACAAAACTTTGAAAGAAAAGTCGCCATCACCGTTACCGGCTTCGTCGCCGTCCCAAGACTGATGGAAAAAATGGGCGCTGTCACAGTCTTGCCCTGCGCTGCAGCCCAGTATTATCAACAATGCTATGGCTTTTCCTGGCACCCTGTCGGTAACCAGGGGCTGAGCTATCACCATCAGATGGCCTGGCACCCTTTGAAAGACAGTGACCCGGGGTTAATCTGGCTAAGGCAGGAAATTCTGAAAGCGGCTGAAAGGTTGAAAGACTGATAAGTTAAAGCAGGGAGACTGCATCATTGGTACCTCCTGGTTGATTGCCTCGCCCCTTCCAGTGAATTAGTCTCTTTTCCAAAAGCTCCCAAACCATGAAAAGAGACAACCCAAACAAAGACAGTATCAAGACTCCGGCAAACAGCTGCTCCATTTGAGCCATTGAGCCAGCCCCCAGGATAAAAGCCCCAATCCCGTATCGGGCACCAATCATTTCTGCAGAAACCAGCAGTATCAAACCAATAGCCGTGGTCAGCCGAAAAGCAAGAAAAGTGGGGGGAAGCACCCCGGGAATAATAATCATCCTGACCTGTTGAAGCCTCGTCAGACCAAAGGTTTTTCCCATTTCAATCAAGGAAAGAGGCACCGAGCGAACCCCCTGATAGACGCAGAACACCACGGGAAAAAAAACGCCAGCCATAATCGTTGCAATCCTCGCGGTGTCACTGATACCAAATACAAGAATAAACACCGGCAACAGCGCTATTTTTGGGATAGGAAACAGCAATACCAACCAGGGGGACAGCACCCTTCTCATAACAACAGACAGGCCGATCAGGAGCCCGGTCAGCCAGCCGGATAACACGCCAGCCAGCCAGCCTATACCCAATATCTTCACTGAGGCCCCTATGTGTAAATAAAAGTCCCGGGTACTCAGCAAATCCGTAAAAGTGATAAACACTCTCCAGGGCAGTGGCAGGATACTTCCAGGGTTTAACCAGGCCAAAAGGACATGCCACAGGAGCACACCTGCAACCAGGCTGAGCAGGCCTGTGAAAATGGTTTTCATCAAATCACTGGCCTCTGGTCAGCCTTGAGCACTTCCGCTTTCATCACGCCCCAAATCACTTCACGAAATGCCTGCGCCCCAAAGCGGCCCAAGTACTCCCCCACATCAATACTCTGGAGAACCCTGGCGGGACCTGAGCTGAGTAAGACCACTCGGTCAGCAAGATCAATCACATCTTCCAGTTGATGAGTCACCAGAACCCGGGTCATCGGTAAAACCTGACACCAGGCCCTGAACTCTTCCACCAGCAAGCACCGGGTCTGGCCATCCAGCGAGGAAAAAGGCTCATCCATTAATAACAGTGAGGGCTCGCCCACCAGAGCCCTGGCAATGCCCACTCTCTGCTGCATGCCACCAGAAAGCTGGTAGGGATATCGGGCGGCAAAGGCCTCCAGCTTCACCATAGATAACACACTATCAACCCTGTTTTTGACATCATTACCCGAAAGCTCATTTCTGGCTTTAAGCCCCAGGGCAACATTGTCAAAAACTGTGAACCATGGCAGTAAACGAAAATCCTGGAATACACACCCTGTATCCAGATGGCTTTTTGAATGCTCGATTCTTCCGGATGTGGGCTGAAGTAAACCAGACAATAGTTTTAGCAAGGTGGTTTTACCGCAGCCTGAAGGCCCAAGAATAGCCGTTGTCTGATTTGCTTCAACCGTAAAACTGAGGTTTTGAAGCACCTCAAAACCTGGAAATTGAAAATGGACACGATCAAGTAGAATCATTACTCTCCCGCTTTATCATCAAGGAAGGTCACATACTCGCTGGCAACCACATCACTGATCTGGATGCGATCTGAAACCATTCCCTGTTTTTTGAACCATTCTAACTGCTTCTTCAGGCTGTTTACATCCAGTTCTCCGTAGGGATCCAGATAAACGGGAAAACCAAGAACCTCTTTTTTGGAAACGGCTGGAAGTACGAACCGGGAAATAATCTCTGCGACCTGATCACGATCAGTAGCATACTCTTTAGCAGAAGATGCCATAAATAGCTTTCGATAGTATTGAACCGTCTCATAATAGGCTGACAAAAAACGCCTCAACACATCCTGCTTCTTTTGCAAAACGCCCTTTGAAGCCAGGATCGCTGAGACCTGCCATGGCGTTTCCTCTCCCACATGCCCAATAACATGGGCTATTTTCTCGCTTTCCATACGGTGGGCAATATTGCTGGGAAACACACTCCAATCAATACTCCCGTTATACAAAGCCGCTTTCATGGCCATTACTGACCCCAGGGGGACCAGCTGGATATCCTTGCCAAGAACCCAGCCATATTTGTCAGCCAACATTCCTGCAATATAGTGTGGGGTAGAGCCAATATCAGGAATACCAATCTTCATTCCCTTCAGCTGCGAAGGCTTTCGGACACCTTTGCTCCATAGGGCATTGGAAACCGCATAGGCTGAACCTGGCCAGCCTTTAATATCCCGGGTGCTCCCGCCTATGATTTTAAGCTGATGACGGCTGCCCAGATTATAAGCTGCAGCGGTAATTCCCCCCTGACCAATATCCACTGCACCGGACGCGACCGCCAGAGTAACTTTCTGAGCAGAATCAAAAGTCGATATTTCCACATCAAGGCCCTGTTTTGAAAAGAGCCCTTTCTCTTTACCCACTGCAATGATGCCACCTGACATGAAATTCAGCGTTCCAAACCGCAGCACCTCTTTTTCTGCTTTCTCCTTAACCTGAGCAACTGCAAAATAGCTATAGAAAAACGCCAAATTTAACAGCACAAAGACAAACTGAATCCGCTTCACGAACAGCATATTGAAAGATCTGACGGTTTGATAAAAAGGGAAAGCCTTGGTTGAGTGGAACCCAAAGTTAGCTTGCTAAACAGAGTAGGCGAATTATTTTATTTTTCACAATGTTATTGTAATGAATGAGGGCAGCCCATGTGGTTTTGGCCTTTGAAAGCAAATAGGATCATGTTCGTTCGGTCATTTTTCTGACCATAAACAAAAACCCCAACCGATTGCTCGATTGGGGTTTTCTAATAAGTGCCTGGCGATGACCTACTTTGTTCGTATCGTCCTGATACTCACCCCTCCGGGGCCTGCCTGAAGGCAGTCCAAAATCGTTCCTAACGATTTTGTCACATGGGTAGCTGCGCTACCTGTCCATGATCGGAACATTAACCCATGCCAAACCATTAATAAAAAAGCCCGATCAGTTTCCTGTTCGGGCTTTTGTATTAAGTGCCTGGCGATGACCTACTCTCACATGGGGAAACCCCACACTACCATCGGCGATCCGTCATTTCACTACTGAGTTCGGGATGGGATCAGGTGGTTCTAACGCTCTATGGTCGCCAGGCGAAACTTTAACAAGAGAAGTTTATTTCTCTTGTCTGGAATCCGGTAATTAAGCTGTTTTCTTGCTTCACACTCATCTATGTATGGCGTACGACCTCCAGGGATGGAGGAAGTGCTGAAAATCGTCTGGAACGATTTCAGTAAATCGCTTTGGCGTTATATGGTCAAGCCGCACGAGTCATTAGTATTGGTTAGCTCAATGCCTCACAGCACTTACACACCCAACCTATCAACGTCATAGTCTTTAACGGCTCTTTAGGAGAGTCTAGCTCTCAGGGAAGTCTCATCTTGAAGGGGGCTTCCCGCTTAG
The DNA here is from genome assembly GCF_057680865.1 of Endozoicomonas sp. Z74. Classification (NCBI taxonomy): domain Bacteria; kingdom Pseudomonadati; phylum Pseudomonadota; class Gammaproteobacteria; order Oceanospirillales; family Endozoicomonadaceae; genus Endozoicomonas; species Endozoicomonas sp. Z74. Next base: position 58 of record NZ_JBLYZI010000164.1, on the reverse strand, counting down.
ATGCTTTCAGCGGTTATCCCGTCCGAACATAGCTACCGGGCAATGCGTCTGGCGACAC